>JAGWZD010000437.1 GCA_018968995.1 Bdellovibrionales bacterium | reverse complement strand
CGCGTGCGCCTGAAACGCTGGATGGGAACCTGGAAGCCCGAGATGGATTTACTCGGGTAATAAATTATCGTCTGCTCCTTGACCCAGCGCGCGGCGTTTTCTACGCTGGAGTTCCATGAAGGCTCTTACAGTTGCGACGGTGATTCCTGCGCGGTACTCAGCGCAGCGCCTTCCTGGAAAACCCCTGGCTGATATCCACGGAAAGCCCATGATCCAGCACGTTTACGAACGTGCAGCTCGGGCCAACGGAGTTTCTTTAACCGGCGTCGCAACCGATGACCCTCGAATTGCTGAAGCAGTGGAGCGATTCGGTGGAAAAGTGTGGATGACCTCGCCCGAGTTACAAAGTGGCACCGACCGGGTGGCCGCCGTGGCTCGCATGCATCCTGAAATTGATATTTTCGTGAATGTGCAGGGTGATGAGCCCCTCATGGACCCTCGTGCGATCGAGGCAGGCGTAGAGCTGGTGCGCTGGGGTCGATTCAATATGTCTACTGTCATGACGCCCATGAAAGATGTGGCGGACCTTTCGAATGCTGCTGTTGTGAAGGTCATTGCCGATGATCTGGGGCGAGCCATTTATTTTTCACGACACCCTATTCCCTATAGCCGAAAACTGGCTCCGGACCCGGGAGAGCCCTTTGTTTGCCGCAGGCATGTAGGGCTCTACGTTTATCGACGCGAGACTTTGCTTCAGTTTAGCACTTTGCCGCCCTGTCTGATGGAGCGCGCGGAAAGTTTGGAGCAGCTTAGAGCGCTCCAGGCGGGAATTTCTATCGGAATTTCTGAAGTCGATTTTTTATCCATCGGTGTGGACACTCCAGAAGAACTAGAAAAAGTGCGGCAGATCATTTCCTCAGGAAAGGCGTGACGAATGGCCAAGCAGAAAAAGTATATTTTTGTCACTGGCGGTGTTCTTTCTAGCATTGGAAAAGGAATCGCCTCGGCATCTCTAGGGATGCTCATGGAGAGTCGGGGAATTAAAGTCACGATGGTGAAGATGGATCCGTACTTGAATGTGGATCCTGGCACCATGAGTCCGTTTCAGCATGGAGAGGTCTTTGTTCTCGACGATGGAGCCGAGACGGACCTCGATCTAGGACACTATTCTCGTTTTGTTCAGAGCGCTGTGTTTAGCCGAAAAAACAGTTTTACTACCGGACGTATTTACGACGCGGTCATTCGCAGGGAGCGGGCGGGGGGATATCTTGGCAAGACCGTTCAAGTGATTCCTCATATCACGGATGAAATTAAGCGGCACATTGATGATGCCGCCGCCGATGCGGACCTAGCGATTGTCGAAGTCGGTGGGACGGTTGGAGATATCGAGAGTCTTCCGTTTCTTGAGGCTATCCGACAGCTCCGAGTGGAGCGTGGAGCCGAGAACGTTCTTTTTATTCATTTAACTTTGGTTCCCTACATCTCGGCCGCGGGTGAGCTGAAGACAAAACCCACGCAGCATAGTGTGAAGGAGCTTCGCGAGATCGGAATTCAGCCCGACATTTTGCTTTGCCGTACGGACCGAATGATTCCTAAGGAAGTTCGTGAGAAAATCGGTCTTTTTTGTAACGTCCCAGGAGATCAAGTTTTCAGTGCAGTAGATGTTTCT
>JAGWZD010000041.1 GCA_018968995.1 Bdellovibrionales bacterium | reverse complement strand
GTTAAACACGATTAAAGCCCACCCAGGAGCAACCCATCGCCGCAAGCGTTTAGGTCGAGGTGCTGGTTCCGGTCATGGTATGACCTCAGGAAAAGGTGATAAAGGTCAGTTGGCTCGCTCCGGTGGAAGCGTTCGACCTGGCTTTGAAGGCGGTCAGATGCCGCTTTATCGTCGTATTCCGAAGCGCGGATTCAAGAATGGTAACCGACGCACTCAATGCGTTTTAAACCTTTCTGAATTAAATGCATTGGCATTGAAGGAAGTAAGCCTTGAGACACTAGCTGGAGTGGTAAAGGGTCGTTTTGACCGTCTCACCGTTCTAGCAACGGGCACGCTTGAAAAGGCTGTACACGTAAAGGCTCATCGCATCAGTGCGGCGGCTCAGGAAAAGATTAAAGCCAAGGGTGGATCATTTGAGCTTCTGCCTATTCCAGGCGCTCAACCCCGCAAGACCAAGGCAAAGAAGTAATCGTGTGATGCAAGGAGGTCTGGATTTCCAGAGTAGCCTTGCATCAGGGAACGGATTGAATAGCGCCCCTTTTCAACGTAGTTTGAAGGGGGCGTTTTTCTTTGGAGGCATACTGAATCATGGCTGGAGCTGAAGGTATTGTAAAAATTCCGGAACTGCGGAAACGAATCTTGTTCGTTTTGGTGACCTTGGCTGTTTATCGGATCGGCGTTCACGTTCCGACTCCCGGTGTGGATAGCGCCGCTTTGGAGCAGGTCTTCGCCAATATGAAAGGCACCATATTCGGAGTGTTTAACCTCTTTAGTGGAGGAGCCCTTCAGAAGTTTAGTATTTTTGCTCTTGGGGTCATGCCGTACATCAGTGCTTCCATTATTGCGCAACTTCTGACGGTGGTTTTTCCGTATTTTCAGGAGCTACAAAAAGAGGGCGAACAAGGTCGAAAGAAGATTACCCAGTACACTCGATATGGCACCGTCGTTTTGTGTGTCATTCAGGGATGGGCAATGGCAAAGGGTTTAGAGCATACAAACCCACCTGTGGTCCTAAATCCCGGCCCCTGGTTTAAATTTTTCACCGTTTTGACGCTAACTTCGGGAACCATGTTCTTGATGTGGTTGGGCGAGCAGATGTCTGAACGAGGCATCGGAAATGGGATGTCTTTAATTATTTTTGCAGGGATTGCTGCTGGCATTCCTTCGGGCTTTGGCAGCACGCTAGCTCTCTATCGCTCAGGTGAGTTGTCCTTTTTCCGAATTGTGTTGGTGGGTCTGATTATTCTTCTCACGTTTTTTGCGATTATTTATGTAGAGCGAGGAGCACGTCGAATCCCAGTGCAGTACGCCAAGCGTATTGTTGGGCGCAGAGTTTATGGTGGTCAGAGCTCGCACCTTCCGGTGAAGGTGAACACTACCGGAGTGATTCCACCCATTTTTGCCTCCTCTCTTTTAATGTTCCCTGCAACTATTGCTACGTTTGCTCCATTTGCTTGGATGCAAGCGATTAGTGGTCAGATTCAGCCAGGGGGACTGCTGTATGATGTGCTCTTTGTGGGTCTGATTATCTTTTTCGCGTATTTCTACACTGCAGTGACTTTTAAGACCGATGATATTTCAGAGAACCTCAAGAAGTCTGGAGGATTTATTCCTGGAATTCGTCCAGGTCAGGCAACTGCGGAGTACATAGATTATGTGGTATCGCGGATCACTTTGGGTGGCGCAGTGTATATTTCAGCTGTTTGTATTTTACCAACTCTAGTGTCTCAGTTTTTGAAAGTGCCATTTAGTTTTGGTGGAACTAGCGTTCTGATTTTGGTGGGCGTAGCGATGGACACGGTTGCTCAAATCGAAACCTTTTTGCTCACACGAAATTATGAAGGATTCATGAAACATACTCGAGTGAGGGGACGGTCTGCCTACACATGATTCTTGTATTTTTGGGACCGCCTGGATCAGGTAAAGGCACTCAGGCAAAGCGGTTCTCAGCAGACAAGCGAATTCCCCAGTTATCCACCGGTGATATGCTGCGTAAGGCGATTGCTTCCGGTACTGAACTTGGAAAGTCCGCCCAAGAGTTTATGTCCAAGGGATCACTGGTTCCCGATGAGGTCGTGATTGGCCTGATTCGCGAGCGAATCGCTGAGTCAGACTGTCAGTCAGGTTTTATTTTAGACGGCTTTCCACGAACTATCCCGCAGGCTCAGGCTTTGGATGCTCTGTTGCGTGGTGAGGGGCTTCAGGTACAGGCGGCAGTTCTGTTTGAGATTGCTGATCGAGTCTTAGTGTCGAGACTCACCGGCCGTCGTACGTGTCTCAAGTGTGGCGCCATGTATCACGTGGAGACGATGCGTCCACGAAAGCCAGATGTCTGCGATCAGTGTTCAAGCCAGCTTGTCCAAAGAGAAGACGATCGTGAGGATGTGATTCTTAAGCGATTAGCCGTCTATCACGATCAGACCTCTCCCTTGGAGAACTACTATCGAGAGAAGGGGATTCTGGAGCCTCTCGACGCGACTCAGACCCCGGACACAGTTTATACGTCTCTTAGGCGTCTTCTTAGTTCAGGTTGATTTTAATGATTCAACTGAAGTCTACACGTGAAATTGATTTAATGAGGAAGGCTGGGCATGTCGTCGCGACCATTCTGTGGGAGATGTGCGAGATGGTCGAGCCTGGAATCTCCACTGGCGAGCTAGATCGATTTGCGGAGTCTCGCTGCAAGGACCTTGGAGTGATTCCGGCTTTCAAGGGATATCATGGTTTTCCAGCTTGTGTTTGCATCTCGGTAAACGATGAGGTGGTCCATGGAATACCCTCCAAAAAGAGGATTCTGAAGTCCGGCGACATCGTCGGTATGGACTTTGGGGTCATTCGGGAGGGGTGGTTTGGGGACTCCGCTCGAACCGTACCGGTTGGGGACGTCTCCGTGGAGGCTCGAAAGCTGCTTGAGGTAACCGAGGAGTCTCTTCGTCGGGGAATTGAGCAAACCCGGGCTGGAAACCGCATTTTTGACATTGGAAATGCCATCCAAAATTATGTTGAAGGCTTCGGATACGGTGTGGTACGGGAGTTCGTCGGCCACGGAATTGGCAGGGCTTTACACGAAGAACCGCAAGTTCCCAACTTCGGTCCGCGTGGGAAGGGTTTGGCTCTAAAGGAAGGCATGGTCTTGGCGATTGAGCCCATGATCAATGCTGGAAGTCATGAAGTTCGAGTATTATCGGATGGTTGGACTGCAGTGACTGCGGACCGCTCACTGTCTGCACACTTCGAACATACTGTGGCGATTACTCCTGAAGGACCAAGGATATTAACCGAACGATGAGGTCGTGCGGGGCACGATTTTATTGTTTTTTTAAGGAATTTAGGGCAGGTCTCGGATGCCGAAGGATGATGCAATCCAGGTAGAGGGTACTGTAATAGAACCTCTGCCGAACGCGATGTTCAGGGTCGAATTGCCTAACGGCCATAAGATCCTGGCGCATATTTCGGGCAAGATGCGTATGCATTACATCAAGATCTTGCCAGGCGATAAGGTAACTGTGGAGATGTCACCTTATGACCTCACTCGTGGGCGCATCACGTTCCGCGTGAAGTAACGACGTAGGGGTTAAGGAGAGTAGGGTTTTTATGAAAGTACGCGCGTCGGTAAAAAAGATTTGCGATAAGTGTAAGGTTGTAAAGCGCAAGGGTGTGGTCCGAGTGATTTGTGAAAATCCTCGTCATAAACAGCGCCAAGGTTGATTGAAAAAGTTGAAAGGAAGGTAGTAAGTGGCTCGTATTGCGGGCGTTGACTTGCCCAGAAATAAAAGAATGGAAGTGGCTCTCACCTATATTTTCGGTATTGGTGTGTCTACATCTCGGAAAATTTTGGCTGAGGCCAAGATCGACCTCAATAAGAAGACTGATGCTCTCTCTGAGGGAGAAGTAGCAAAGATCCGTGAGATCATTGACCGTGCATGCAAGGTGGAAGGCGATCTCCGACGTGAAACCAGCCTCAACATCAAGCGCTTAGTCGATCTGAGCTGTTACCGGGGTGTTCGCCATCGCAAGGGGCTTCCTGTTCGCGGTCAGCGTACCCATTCGAATGCCCGCACCCGTAAGGGACCTGCTGTGGCTATCGCAGGTAAAAAGTCTGTTAAGGCGATGAAGTAGTTTTCGGAGTAAAAGATGACTGACCAAAAAGTGGAAAATAAAGAAGCAGCTTCCGCGACCACAGAAGTCGCTGCGAAGCGTGTCAAAAAAGGCAAGAAAAACGTCGCAAACGGATGTGTGCACGTGTTGTCCTCGTTCAATAATACAATCGTGACAATTACTGACACGATGGGAAATGCAATTGCTTGGTCTACTGCGGGCGCGAAGGGTTTTCGCGGCTCACGTAAGAACACGCCATTTGCTGCCCAGGTCGCAGCAGAAGATGCAGGACGAAAGGCCGTAGAAAACGGAATGCGCTCTGTGCAGGTTTTCGTAAGTGGGCCGGGAGCGGGACGTGAAAGCGCGCTGCGTGCCTTGGCGTCGGTGGGTCTTCGTGTGACGTACATCGAAGATGTCACCCCGATTCCTCACAATGGTTGCCGTCCTCCAAAGCGTAGAAGGGTTTAAGTCATGGCTCGTTATACTGGAAGTGTTTGTCGTCTGTGTCGTCGTGAAAACCAGAAGCTGTTCCTGAAGGGTGACCGCTGTATGACCGATAAATGCGCCATTGAGCGCCGCGGTTATCCTCCTGGTCAGCATGGTCAGGGTCGAATTAAGTTCTCTGAGTATGGTTTACAGCTTCGTGAGAAGCAGAAGATTAAGCGTATCTATGGCTTAATGGAGCGTCAGTTCAGAAGTCTTTTCGGTAAAGCTGATCGCGCTAAAGGTATCACTGGCACGAACCTGCTCACCATGCTTGAGCGCCGCCTAGATAATGTGACTTACCGTGCTGGATTTGGAAACTCTCGTTCGGAGGCGCGCCAGTTGGTGCGTCATGGCCACTTTACTGTAAACGGCAAGAAGGTCGATGTTCCTTCCTACCTGATCAGTAAAGGGGATTTGGTTGAAGTTCATCAAACCAGCAAGGGAGTCACTCGGATTGCCGCAGCGTTAGAGGCGGTGAAGCGTCGTGAGATTCCTCAATGGCTTGAGTTAGATGCAACCTCTCAAAAGGTTCGCATTCGCGACATTCCTGCCCGTGATGACATTACGGCTCCGATGGAAGAGCGCATGGTTGTGGAGTTGTACTCGAAGTAATTTAATTATCGCGGTTTACCGCTTTGCCCAGGATGGGCTTATCAACTCGCCTCGTATGGCAGCTGCCGGAATGGCTCTGTGAGAGGAAGTAGGGAGATCTCAAAATGTTGGAAAAAAATTGGCGCGACCTGATTCGTCCGAAGGCCCTTGATGTAGATAAGGAGTCTTTAACGGATAATTACGGCAAATTCGTTGCGAAGCCTTTGGAAAGAGGCTTCGGTTTGACCCTTGGAAACTCACTACGACGCGTGATGCTTTCGTCCCTTCAGGGTGCCGCCGTTGTTGCTGTGAAGATCGATGGCGTGGTTCATGAGTTTACCGCTATCCCAGACGTGAGCGAAGATGTTGCGGAGATTATTTTGAATCTCAAGGAAGTTCGCTTCCTTCTGCATGCCGAGTCGGCAACGGTAGTCATTGAGAAGTCTGGACCGGGCGTTGTTACTGCCGCAGATATTATCGTCAGTGAACAAGTAGAAGTTTTGAATCCCGAACAGCATATTGCGACCCTAGGAAATGGCGGCAAGCTGCGTGCGGAGATCAAGGTTTCTCGGGGTCGCGGGTATCAGGCGGCCGAGAACAATAAAGTCGAAGACATGCCTATCGGTTGGATTACTTTAGATAGTTTTTTCTCTCCGATTCGTCGGGTGAACTATGCGGTTACACAAAGCCGCGTTGGTCAGCGAACCGACTACGATAAGCTGACCCTTGAAGTTTGGACCGATGGTTCCGTGAAGCCTGAGGATGCGGTGGCATTGGGCTCTAAAATTCTGAAAGATCAGCTGTCGGTGTTCCTCAATTTTGAAGAAGAGCCAGAGCCTGTAGCAGAGGCTAAGGAAGAGGCAACCAGCCAGTTCAATCCGAACCTCTACCGTTCGGTCGAAGAGTTAGAGTTGTCTGTGCGCTCAGCGAACTGTCTGCAGAATGCAAACATTAAGTATATCTATGAGCTCGTTCAAAAGACTGAGGCAGAGATGCTGAAGACCAAGAACTTCGGCCGGAAGTCACTGAATGAGATTAAAGACATACTCTCTGAGATGGGATTGAGCTTAGGAATGAAGCTGGATGGCTTCGTGGCACCTAGTGCTCCAGTGAAAGCTCCGGATTCAGATGTGGACGAAAACCGTATCATGAATGATCGCGGTCGTGCCGAGGATGAAGAAGCACTCGAAGATATCGAGGATTGATAGCGTTCCTTTTTGGAAATGTGGTTTGGAGAATTTGATTTATGAGACATTCAGTTGACGGTCGGAAGTTTGGCCGAAACACCTCGCATCGATTGGCCATGTTCAGAAATATGGCGAACTCGGTGATTATTCAGGAACAGGTAGTGACTACAGTTCAAAAGGCGAAAGAGGTTCGGCGTGTAGTGGATCGACTCATTACATTGGCTAAGAAGGGCAGTCCGGCTTCTCGCCGTTTAGCCTTCGATCGCACCCGCGATGCGGAGGTGGTGAAGAAGCTTTTTGACACTTTGGCAAAGCGCTATCAGAGTCGCGCGGGTGGTTACACTCGTGTTCTGAAGATGGCTGAGCGTCGTTGGGGCGATGCTGCGGAAATGGCTGTTCTGGAGTTGGTTGATCACGCAGAGATCGTTCGCGGAAAAAAGGCGAAAGGCCCGAAGACCCAAAAAACTGAGGCAGCGGCCCCAGCTGATCCTATGGCTCGAATTAAAAAAGTCTTTGCTGGGAAGTCGAAGACCAAGTTGGCCGAGGGAAAAGCCCCTAAGGCTGCTAAGGCTCCGAAAGCGGCTAAAACATCCGCTCCTCGAAAGACTCAAGCCGGTGGTAAGACTGGCGGAAGCAGCTAAGTATCGGACATTTCGAAGTTTAGTAAGCCGGGGTGATCGATCACCCCGGCTTTTTTTATTTTGAATCGGTCTGCTACACTAAGGACATGGGCAATCGCCAAAGAAAGTTCTTCAGGGTTTGGCCGTCCGTGCTTGCACTACTCGTCATCTCTGAGGGTGCTCAGGGAAGTTCTACTTCTGATCCCACAACACCCGAGATCGCCAATCCTGATTTAAGTTTGCCCGGGGCAACGGGAGGTTGTGGGCAAGCCTGTCTCTATCTCAAGGCCAACGATTTGCTCGGCATGCGCCAGCTGTACATGCAGAAAAAAGCCGAGGAGCTTATCAAGCTTCGGGAGGCGATTGGAACAGGCACTCAGGGGCCAGAGGTCCAAGCCCTTCAGAATAATCTTAAAAGCTTTTGTCGCACTCAAAGAGGAATAAAACAGAACCCGGTTTGGGATACAGATTGGGATCAGTGTTTCTCTGATTATCTGCGGGTGGTGGGTCGATCGGTAGAGGTGACGCGCTTAGCGCTGCAGAAAAACTATACCGTAGTGAATGAGCTTTCTGGGGGGCTTGCCATTGAAAGCGCGGAAAAGAGCCAAGATGATCCCAAAACAGCGCAGAAAGTGTTCAAGGATCCTACTCGCAGTGAGCTAAAAAAATTGAAGCTCTATCCTGATTTTCCGTTTTTGCCGAGTTTGGATTCTCTTGACCCAATTTTAAAAAAACTTGGGGATACCGCGAGACTTCGGATTGCACAAAGACGCTCTGTTCATGGAGCACAGGCACAACAACAGGCGGATGAGGCGTTGGCCCAATGGTGGGACCAGTTTCCAAGGTGCCCAGCTCGTGATGAGTTTGCCCAAGTGGAATTCGTCGAGCGCTACCCGACGCACCCGACAGGCGAGAAGCTACCGCGCATTGTTCACGATAAAGACGGAAAGATCGTGATTGATCAGGCCAAATATCAGGACGCGATGAAGACCTGTAATGATAAGAAAAAACAGCATCTCAGCAATTTACCGCTACCAGATGAACTTGTTGCAGATTCTCTCACAATTGAGTCGCGCCGAGCTTTTAAGAGTGCACAAAAAGAGATGGTCGATGCCGTTGAAAAGCGGGTAAATGAAAACTTAAAAGCAAACAAACCAGGTGCGGCTGATCATGTCACTGTCTTGGGTAAAGTGAAGGGAGCGAAGAACTCCGGTTCTGACTTAGATTCCTTTATTTCTAATCTGAAAAACACGGCGGCTAAATACGGGAAATAGGCAACTAGTTTAAAGAAAGCCAAATAACCACACGAGCTGTGCCTGGCGGTAAGACACGTTTTGATTTATTTCGGAACCAAGTGAAAGGCTTGTTGGCAGTGGTCTTTTGGGCATCCTTTGCTAGGGCATAAGATGCGAGTTCTTCTTGAAGGTCTTTCACTTTGTCAGCCGGAATCAGTGCATCAAATTGGATGCCCCCGGGAGCCAGAAACCCGTGGATGTACCGAGAGCTTGGTAAAGCTCCAGATTGATGCAGAGTCTGCTGAATTTTCGAACGGATTTCTTGAGGGCTGTCGGTCCGAAGATTGAATCGCCATAGTTGAGATGGTGACTGAACCCCTGAGGAGGCGGAATCAGCCTCACCATTTGAATCCTCTTGGGAGGCCGACTCCATTTCATCTCCAGCGTAATCCTCATCACCACTGAATTCATCAGAGACTTCAGTTGTAGAGGGCGAATGAATCGCATGGACCTGAGAAAGAGACAGTTCTGCAAAGTTATTAGAGTCGAGCCTTTTCTGAAGTCTCGTCTCATAAATGCTTCTGATTTTCGGTAGTGCTGCCAAAATGACGAGCCCACAAATAATCAGGAAGCCGGGTACAATCGTGCGGGGAGATCTTAGGATAGCTTTAATTGCAGCTGGAGAAACCCAAGGAAATAGGGAGTTCGAGGTCGTTTTACTTTGGCTGACACCCGTTTCAAGTTCGTGCTGGACTTCGTTCGGCACTCCGATCCTTGTGAGTGAATGTAAGGATTCTAGAATAAGTCGATAATGCTGATGTCTTTCGTGGCAGTCTGAGCACTGAGCCAAATGGTCGTCAGCTTTTCGTTTTAGAACGGGCGCTAACGATCCATCTAGATATTCGGAGGAAAGGTTATGCCAATCAAAACAGGTCATGTTCGATCCCAAAGCCATTCTTCCAGAGAGCGAAGAGCTTGCTGATGTTTAATTCGAAGAGAGCCTTCCGGTATTCTCAGGATGGCAGCGATTTCTGAGTAAGCTAGGCCGTACTTGTCTCGTAGCAAGAGAAGAATCTGGTCACTAATTTGAAGTTTATGCAGATAAGACTCAAACTGTCGCAACCGTGCTGGGATATTCAGATTAGCGTCTAGCATCACTTGTTCTGAGGGGCTTAGTGCTCGTCCGAGGCTTGCGGAGGATCGAATGAGGAGGTCGATTCCCACTTGCAGGACCCAAGATCGAGAATATTTTTGATACGGCTCGGATTGGGACTTTAAGTCATTTTCAATTTTGCGCCACAGAGACAGGTACAGGGCGCGGGCACCCTTGTGGTTCCAAAGCACTGAATAGTAGAGGTCATAAATAAGGTCGCCCGAGTTACGAATTAGCTCGGCAGTGCTCTTCGGCTCGGAATTATTCTGGTTTTGAAGGGTTTTAAACACGAGATACCTGCCGTCCTTGGGTGGGGTTCCCGTTATTTAGCCAGATCTTTTCGGTGAGTGGTGAGTTTTTCCATTAGAGTTAAAAAACTCATCGTCGTCATCTCCTGTGACGCCCATCTTCATGTAAATCTTCCAGCGTTCAGGTGTGAGAGAAATTCCAAATTGAAGGCTTGCTGAAGGGAGCCAGATGGGTCGTTTCGGTTTCCGAATCAATTGCATTGAGGATTGAGAGGGCGTTCGTCCACCTTTTCTCTGATTGCAAGGTTTGCAGGCGGTCACGATATTTTCCCACGATTTGCCCCCTCCCTGAACTACAGGTACGACATGATCGAGCGTGAGTTGGGTTTTTGAGAATTTATTGCCACAGTACTGACAAACATAGTGATCGCGAATAAAGACATTGACCCGAGAAAATCGAATGACCTGTTTTTTCTTGGTGAGGGGAACGTAGGTGAGGAGTCGTAGAACTGCTGGTACCCGGATCGTCAGTCGAACGGTGCGAACCTCTTGATCACTTTCTTCAATCACCTCTACTTTACCTTGAAACAATAGTTGAAGGGCGCGCTGCCACGAGACAATGTGGAGCGGTTCAAA
>JAGWZD010000040.1 GCA_018968995.1 Bdellovibrionales bacterium | reverse complement strand
GGAGAAGTAAGCAACTATCGGCCAGCAGCTAGCGGTCATGCCTACTTTTCTTTAAAAGACGAAGGCGCCATGCTTTCAGCCGCGTGTTTTAGCTGGGCTCAGCGTAATCGCCAAAGTCGAACCCCTTTCGAGCTTCGGGATGGACTTGAGGTTCTGTGTCGCGGAAAGGTTTCTGTCTACCCACCGCGGGGAAGCTACCAGCTGACCGTTGAGCAGATCGAGCCTCTAGGTGCCGGAGCGCTTCAGTTGGCTTTTGAACAGTTGAAATCCAGACTCGCCGAGGAGGGTCTTTTTGACTCCTCGAGGAAAAGATCCATTCCAGAGTATCCAAGGCATATTTCTGTGGTGACCTCCCCGAGTGGCGCTGCCATCAGAGATATGCTGGTGGTTTTAAAGCGTCGTGCTCCGCAGATTCGCGTCACGATTATTCCTGCTTTGGTGCAAGGCGATCAGGCCTCGGCTCAAATCATTCGAGGACTTGAAATCGCCAATCGTCATTCGCTTGGGGAATTGGTCATTCTTGCGCGTGGTGGCGGCAGCATCGAGGACATGTGGTGTTTTAACGACGAAAGGCTCGCAAGAGCTATCGCCGCGTCTCGGCTTCCAGTGATTTCAGCAGTAGGACATGAAATTGATTTTTCAATTTCGGATTTTGTGGCTGATCTTCGCGCCCCGACTCCGTCTGCAGCAGCAGAGATTGTTTCAGGACATTGGGTGGATGCCTCAAGGCGCTTACAGGAAAGTAAATCGCGTCTTTGGATTGCTCTTCAGCGTGATCTCACTCATCGAAAGCAGATTTTTCAGCAAGTCCGAGCTCGTTTAGTTTCACCACGCGACCGTCTGCGAGAGCAGTCGCAAAAAATCGATGATCTAGCTCTTCGATTAGACCGCGCGATGAGGGCTAGGGTTGAGCGGTGTCAGTCTCAGTTAGCAGGGCTAGCAGGAAAGCTCGACGCCTTGTCGCCGCTTAAGGTCCTTGAACGCGGCTATGCTCTTATTTCGGATTCCCAGTCTAAAGGGATCATTAGATCCGCTTCGAATTTGGTTCCTGCTCAAAAATTAAGGATTCGCTTTCATGATGGCGAAGTGCCCGTTGAAGTTTTGTAGCGGTTTTTATTATCTCTTTTTGGCTTTTTTCTGCCTTGTTTCACCAGGGTGTCAGTCCATGCCGGGTTTAACGACTCGGACCAGTAGTGATCCGGTAACCGAAGCACCGACTCAGATCGATTCAACTTCGCCAGTGATCTCTTGGGCCAATGGTGAGCTCCGAGATGGAGAGGTTGCTCGAGCGGATCTTCGCCTACCCCGAGAACTGGTAGAGTCGAGTCGCTCGCTAGTGGTGGAAGGCAGACTCCTCGGGCGAAAGTTTGTTTTCTATCCCTCAGGCGAAGATAAGAATTTCTATTTTTACTCTGCCATTGTCGGTGTGAATTTCGGAACTCCACCGGGAGAGAAGCCTGTTCTGATTACGATTAAGAGAGGTCAAGCCAAGAGCACGATGAGTCTTCCTTCGAAAATTGTCGTAATTCGCGGACAATACCCCGAGGAGACGATCGGCGTTCAACCCAATCATGTACAGCCCTCTGCCAAAGAGATTCGGAGACTCAAGAAAGAGGGAAGCGAGTTGGGGCGAATTTACCGTGCAAGTAGCCCAAAAAGGCTCTGGGACGGGGCATTTCAGATGCCCCTATCGAGCGCCTTGACCTCACCCTTTGGAACGAAGCGGGTCTACAACGGCCAAATGCAAAGCTTTCATCAGGGCGTGGATTTTAAGGCTGCTGAGGGCACTCCAGTATTTTCAGCGGCTGCCGGAAAAGTGGTTTTGGCCAAGGATCTGTTTTTGACCGGAAACACAGTGATCCTTGATCATGGTTTTGAGATCTTTACGATCTACGCTCACTTAAGTCGGCTTCAAGTAACGGCGGGCGCCACGGTGTCCCAAGGACAGCTCTTGGGGCTATCTGGGATGACGGGACGTGCGAGTGGGCCCCATCTGCACTTTGGGGCGCGTGTTCTGGGCTCTAAGGTCAATCCGCTGAGTTTGATTCAAGCGATCCAGTAGGAGCGCTAGTAGGATAGGGCCAGAAACTTGGGCTCCGTCATTTCATCCATGGCTGCGCGAATGCCTTCACGTCCCAGTCCACTTTGTTTGACTCCGCCGTAGGGCTGATGATCGTAGCGGGTGGTGGGAACGTCATTGATGATCACTCCACCTACCTCAAGGTTGGCGTAAAGAGTTGAAATGGTCGGCCAATGAGTGGTGAAAATTCCAGTTTGAAGTCCATAGGGCCCAGAGTTGATCTGAGACACAAGCTGGTTCACGTCTTCATAAATCCCCAAGTTCACTACTGGAGCAAAGAGCTCCTGCTGCACGAGTGGGCCAGCCCAGTTTTCAATCCGAAGCAGGGTAGGGGCAATGAGCGTCTCAGGCGTGAGCGTACCTCTTTGGCTCGAGCCATGGGCCGAGGCAAGGATTTTTGCGGAAGCGAGGGCTTGTCGAATCCGTGAGGCGGATTGCGCGTGAATGACAGGGCCACAGAACGTCTCTGGATGGGTGGGGTCGCCGTAAGCAAAACTCTCGGTTTGTGCCTGAAGCTCAGCCCTCAGAGCTTCAGCCAGATCTCGGTGCACGGCAATGTTTTGCACTGAAATGCAGCTCTGCCCCGCGTAGCCATAAGCCCCGCGTAGTATCCGAGTCGCCATTTCTGGAATCGAAAAAGAGTGCTCTCCACCGGTCACGATCACCCAGGCCGATCCACCAAGCTCTAAAGTGGTGGGCTTCTCTGGTGCTTGTCTTCGAATCTTCCATCCCACTTGCGCTGAACCGGTGAATGAGATCGTAGCGATCTCAGGTGATTTTGTGAGGGCTTCGGTCTGTGCGTCAGAGGCGAGTACCACTTGCATCAACCCGGGTTCAATGGCCTCAACGATTTGGGCGAGCTTCAGAGCCACTTGTGGCGTGAATGGAGAGGGCTTGATCAAAATGCTGCAGCCACACGCTAGGGCTGGTGCCACCTTATGGGCCACAAGGTTTAAAGGAAAATTAAAGGGAGTGATACCCAGCACGACCCCGCGCGGAAAACGCTGGGTAATTCCGAGTCCCGAGGGTCGTCCTGGGAACGCATCGAGACGAAGAAGCTCTCCGGCAAAACGCTGCGCCTCTCCGGCGGCCCAGCGAAAGACCTGCACGGCTCGGTCGACTTCAATTTGAGCTAAGCGGATGGGCTTTCCGGCCTCTCGAATCAGAAGCTCTGTGAATTCGGAGCGCTGGGTTTCGAGGCTGCTGGCGATAGCCAGAAGAACCTCAGCACGACGATCTGCGGTCGAGTGCCGCCATTTGGAAAAACAGTGTGTCGCTCGAGAAATGCTGGAGCGAATCTCGTTGTCACTTGACCCTGGAAGAAGGGCCAGCGACTCACCGGTGTAGGGATTTTTTGGATTCCACATTACAGGTGAATCTGACGCTTACCGACCGCAAGTGCGGCTTCCTTCATGACTTCAGCCAAAGAAGGATGAGCGTGTGAGCTTTGAGCAATATCTTCGGCAGTCGCACCAAACTCCATCATCGCCACACCTTCAGCAATGAGGTCTCCGGCTCGCGCCCCAACGATATGAATCCCTAGGACACGGTCTGTCTGAGCATGGGCAAGGATCTTGACCAGCCCTTCGGCCTCTTCCATGGCCTTGGCCCGACCATTAGCCATGTAGGGAAAGGTTCCTACTTTGTAAGGTACGGCTCGCTCTTTGAGCTCTTCTTCGGTCCAGCCGACAGAGGCGAGCTCAGGGTGAGTGTAGATGACATTAGGAATGGCCTGGTAGTTCACATGGCCATGTTTTCCAGCGATGTTCTCTACAGCGGCGATTCCTTCTTCTTCTGCTTTGTGGGCCAGCATGGCGCCCACAATTAAATCTCCCACAGCGTAGATTCCCTCAGCAGAGGTTTCATAGGTTTCGCTTACTGGAACCCTGCCTTGAGCGTCGCGCTCGATTCCAAAAGATTCTAGGCCAAGCCCATCGGAGTAGGGCTTTCGTCCTGTGGACACCAGAATCTTATCGGCCTCAAGCACCACTTTTGCTCCGGTCTTGCGATCTTCGGCTTCCACCATCATCCAGTCGCCTTTTTTCGTGGCGCCTAGGCACTTGTGTCCTAATTTAAACTCAATGCCTTGTTTGGATAGAGACTTCATGAGTTCTGCTGAAATCTGCCGATCCGATCCACCTGCAATCCAGTCATTGAACTCGACCACAGTGACTTTCGCTCCAAGACGAGCCCAAACCGAGCCCATCTCAAGACCAATCACACCACCCCCGATGACCACCAAGTGCTTTGGAACTTGAGCAAACTCTAAAGCCTCGGTCGAGCTCACCACATTTTTTCCATCGAACTTAAGAAACGGAAGCTCCGTGGGCTCGCTACCAGTAGCCAGGATGATTTTTTTAGCCGAGAAACTCTGCTCACCTTCCGCGGTTTTGACGACCACTTTTTTGAGCGCACCTTCAGAGCCCGCTAAACGACCTTTTCCGTTAATGAACGCGATGCCATTTTTCTTAAAGAGCCCGGCGATTCCGGTGGTGAGTTGCCTCACAACTGCATCTTTGCGCTTGAGCATTTGTTCGAGATCTAGCTTCACATCAGCCACAACAATTCCATGCTTCTGAAACTTATTTTTAGCCTGATAGAAGTGCTCGCTGGACTCTAGAAGAGCCTTCGAGGGGATGCAGCCGACGTTCAGGCAGGTGCCACCCAGGGTTTTACGCATCTCCACACAAGCGGTCTTCATGCCCAGCTGTGCCGCTCGAATGGCCGCCACGTATCCTGCAGGGCCGCCTCCGATGACGATGAGGTCGAATTGGGTATCCATGGCTTGCTCCGTTACATTGAGAATTTCAGTTTTTCAGGGTTCTCGAGGAATTCTCGTAGCTGCACGAGGAAAGTGACCGCGCCCTTACCATCCACAATGCGGTGGTCGTAGGAGAGGGCCAAGTACATCATCGGCCGAATTTCTACCTTGCCATTGATGGCCACGGGGCGTTCCTGAATCTTGTGCATTCCTAAGATTCCGCTCTGAGGAGGGTTGAGAATCGGTGTGGAAAGAAGCGATCCGTAGGTTCCACCATTCGAGATGGTGAAGGTTCCGCCCGCGAGATCGGCAAGCCCTAGCTTTCCATCGCGAGCCTTGGTGGCAAGTTCAGCCATCTTCTTTTCAATATCCACAAAGCCCATTTTATCGGCTCCACGAATGACAGGAACCACTAGGCCCCGGTCAGTGCCTACAGCGATTCCAATGTCACAGTAGTCGTGAAAAATAACGTCTTTGCCGTCAATCGAGGCGTTCACATCCGGAATGGCTTTGAGGGCTTCTACTGAAGCGCGTGTGAAGAACGACATGAAAGACAGCGGCACCCCGTGCTTTGCCTTGAAGTCATCCTTGTGCTTGTTTCTCAGAGCCATCACGGCCGTCATATCGACTTCATTGAATGTCGTGAGAATCGCTGCGGTGCTTTGAGCATACTTCAGGCGCTCTGCAATGCGCTGACGAAGCATCGACATGGGCACACGTCGATCGCCGGGTTGGTCGACGTATTGGGGTCCTGCAGGTGGGGTAGGGGCAGCGGGAGCTGCTACAGGCGCATGGCGTGCCGCTTGTGTGGTGGTCGTCGCCATTCCAGCCGCTGTGGCTCCTGCGGCGTGACCTCGAACCGGACTTGCGCCAGGACCTGCAGCCATTTGGCTGAGTGCTGGCCCCGAAGGTTGCGAGCCCGAGGGGCGTGCACCACTAGAGGCCGCTTGAGCCGGAGCTGCTGCAGCCGCAGATGGAGCAGGGGATGGAGAAGTAGGAGCGCTTGCTTTCGCCGGCTCTGCTCCTGCTGTACCTGTCACTGCATCATCAATCATCCCAATCACTGATCCTACGGTCATGCGCTCGCCGGCCTGCTTCAGAATGGTGAGCGCGCCGGTGGCTTCTGCCGCCACTTCAACAGTGGCTTTATCGGATTCGATCTCGAGCAGAACTTCGCCGTTACGAACCTGTTGGCCGTTGGATTTCAGCCATTTCAGAATGCTGACTTCGGTGATCGATTCCCCAACACTTGGGGCAAAAACGTTGTGTTTCATGATTTCCTCAAAAAAGTTTCTTCTATCAAGGCTTTTTGCTCTGCTTCGTGCACCTTGGGCGATCCTACCGCTGGAGAGGCGGCCCAGGCTCGCCCTGCATAGCGAAGGGGTTTGCCATTCCAGAGCTTCATCTCTTGCTGGCAGACATACCAGTAAGCCCCCATGTTTTTGGGTTCTTCTTGGGTCCAGACGAAATCCTTGGCGTTAGGGTATTTCTTCAGGATCGATTCCAGCTGCTTTTCGGGCCAGGGGTAAAGCTGTTCCACTCTCACCAAAGCAGTGGTTTCGTGTTTCTTGGCCTGCTTTTCAGCTAGAAGATCGTAGTACACTTTGCCCGAGCACAGCACCACGCGTTCTACCTGGGCTGCCGAGGAAGCTGCCGAAGGATCATTCATTACTTCCTGAAATCCGCCTTGCGTGAATTCCTCAAGCGAGGAGATCGCCATGGGGTGACGAAGTAGACTCTTGGGGCTCATGATGATCATGGGCTTACGGAAGTTCCACTTCACTTGCCTTCTCAGGGCATGAAAAATCTGTGCAGGAGTCGTGAAGTTACAAACAGTCCAATTCCCACGACCCGAGAGCTGTAAGAAGCGTTCGAGTCTTGCGCTGGAGTGTTCTGGCCCCTGGCCTTCAAAGCCATGAGGCAGAAGCAGGACAAGTCCACTCATTCGAGACCACTTCGATTCGCCCGTAGAAATGAACTGATCGATAATCACTTGTGCGCCATTGGCGAAATCGCCGAACTGAGCTTCCCAAATGGTTAACGTATTCGGATCTACCGAAGAATAGCCGTATTCAAAGCCCAAGACGCCAGTCTCTGAGAGATGGCTGTTATGCACCTGAAGCTGCGCCTGACCTGCTTTCATTTGATTGAGCAGGCAAATCTTTCGGCCGGTCTCGAAATCACTGAGCACCGCGTGTCGGTGAGTGAAGGTCCCACGCTCGGCATCTTGTCCAGAAAGCCGGATGGGGTGGCCCTCTAAAAGAAGTGATCCAAAGGCCAGTGACTCGCCTGTGCCCCAGCTCATGCCTTTGCCTTCTTGAATCGACTTCAGGCGCTCTTCTAAAAACCGAACGAGCTTGGAGTGCGGTTTAAAACCCTCAGGAGAAGTATTGGTCTTCTCTGCAATGAATTTAAGAGTAGCTTCGTCTACAGCAGTTTTCGGTCTCGACTCTAAAATGTCATTTTCAGTTCCGCGCTTCAGTCCCTGCCACCTGCCGTGCAAGGTGTCGGCATGAGGGTGAGGGGCATCTTTTTTGGCGATGGCCAAGGCCTCATTGAGCTCAGCCATTCGGGAATCGGAAACGGCGGTTTGCTCAGTCTCAGAAACAAGCCCTGAAGCGGCGATTTTCTTTCCGTAAATTTCACGAGGCGAGTCGTGTGCTTTAATCAGCTTATAGAGAACAGGCTGAGTGAACTGCGGCTCATCGCCTTCATTATGCCCGTGCTTTCGGTAGCAAACGAGGTCGATAAACACATCGGCATGAAACTTTTGTCGATACTCTAGGGCAAGCTTGGTTACGGCGATCACTGATTCGACGTCATCTCCATTGACGTGAAAAATAGGCGCATCCAGCATCTTGCCGATATCGGTGCAGTAGGTCGTTGAGCGGGAGTCTTTCGGATCGGTGGTGAACCCTACCTGATTGTTGATCGCAATATGAAGGGTCCCGCCAGTAGAGTAGCCCTCCAGGCCCACAAAATTCATGGTTTCATAAACCACGCCTTGGCCTGCCATCGCCGCATCGCCATGAATGATGATGGGGAGTACTTTTGAGTGGGAAGCATCGCTTCGAAGCTGCTGCTTGGCCCGAGCCATTCCAGTGACCACGGCTCCAACAAATTCCAAATGGCTGGGGTTATTGGCGAGAGAAAGGTGCACTTTTTTTCCAGTGCGAGTGGTCCAGTCGCGCGAGTATCCTTTGTGATACTTCACGTCGCCTTCTCCTTCGGAAGGATCCACCGTGTAGTTGCCCTCAAACTCCGTGAAAAGATACTCAGGCTTCTTGCCGAAAGTGTTCACCAGAACGTTTAGGCGTCCGCGGTGGGCCATACCAAGCACGACTTCTTCGATGCCCCATTCGGCACCCGCTTCAATCGTTTCATCCAGAGTGGGAATTAACGACTCGGCTCCCTCGATCGAGAAGCGTTTAGCGGCAACGAACTTCAGACCTAGAAATCGCTCCAGAGATTCACTATCGAGCAGGCGCTTAAAGATGCGTTTGGCGTCCTCTTTTGAGGGCGAAAGCTTGGTTGCAGCGCCAGACTCAATCTTTGACCGAACCCAATCGCGAGCCGATTTGTTGGCAATATGGCTGATTTCATAGGCAACACTCGAGCAATAGGTTTGCTTGAGGCGTTCCAGAATCTGAGACAGAGGAGATGGAGCAGGCAGGCTAATCAGACCTGCCGCACGAAAGGATCGAGGTAAGTCGGCTGTTGATAAACCAAATGCTGCGAGTTCCAATTGCGGGTGAGTTTTAGGCGCCGGATGGAGGGGATCAATGGAGGCTAGTGCGCGCCCCATCTCTCGGTAGGTATCGATTAAACGAACGACTTTGAGTTCAGAATCCCAGTCAAGAGATGTGGGCTCAACCCGAGTTGTTTCGGCGCGCTCAGCGTACTCGCGAGAGGCGAGCTCGTGTCCAAGCTCCATTCCTTCAAAGAGTGCTCGAAAGGTAGGCTCAGCGGCTTGAGGGCTTTTCAAATACTGCTGAAATTGCTCCTCAATATATTCTGCGTTTTGAGGTGAAAGGTAGGTGAACTTAAAGCTGTTCGACAGCAAGGGCGACTCCCGTTGATGACAAAAAACCGTTTGATTCAAGGAATTTGGCTACCGTTCTAGGATGGCGCAAATCCAGGGTCAAGCGCAACGGACAGAGTTTGCCTAGTGAGAGTTCAGCGCCGATTCGGGGGTTGTCCCAAGAACGATTCGATTCGTGAACGAATCGAAAGTTGACGAGAACGCTCGAGCACGGCCGGGAGTAAATCAAACACTTGGCCCTCGCGTCTCGAGCGCAAAAGCTTCAAGTATTCGGCATGGCTCCAGCCCAACGGCGTGGCTGCTCCAGTGGGTTGCCCCGCTGCCGGTCCGCCATCCCAAACTTGTTCGGGGATCATGAACGAAGGAGTCGCAAAGGCCTCCATCGCAGCGATGTAGGGCAGAATCGCTTGATCTTTCTGCGAGGGTGTTGCGCCTCGCGATACTGCGGCTGCCAGAGCGTAATGTCCGCGTTCTCCGGTCAGGAGAGGCCAAAGCATTCCATGAGTCTGACGGCCACTAGAATCGTCATAATTGTAACGGTCATGAGAGTATCGGTAGTAGCTTACACCGCGCCCCGGAACGCTGACCTGTAACAACGAGTCATACTCGGGAAGTGTTTCCAGAATGGAAGGATCTAATGCGTCTCGAACCCCGAGGCGTACAAGCTCTAAGAAACCGCCATCAAGAACATCTTTTTCACGTAGTGTGGGGCCACCGTTCGAGATCGTGATGGTGGATTGATCATCGGGATTCCAAGTCTGATCTAAGCGCGAGGCGCCCTCGATTCGAACGAAGTAGCGACCGTTGCCCATGCCTCCCGATCGTGTGAACGTCCAACTTTCTAGATTATCGCCGGGTCTAGAACTCCAGGAGTCGGCAGTTCTGAGGTATCTCTGAGCTCGTTGATCGTCGCCCTGAGCGTGAGCGATTTCAGAAGCACAATAGAGAGCCGAAATTTCTGAGGCAATCGTCGCGGGCGATGCCCCGAAGTTTTCTTCCCAGCGCTCTTGCGCCGTCCAAGGACCAAAGTCGGCAATGAAATCAGCGGCCCGTCGCACCATGTCCCAGCTGTCGGTCACCGAGATTTGCCCTTCTTTCCAAAGGCGGTAGGTCAGGATGACTGGAAAAGCCGTTTCATCCATTTGTAGGCTCTGCCAGTACGGTGCTCCATTCACCCAGAAATTCTGCATGAAAGAGCCATTTCGAGAGCGCTTTCTAAATCCAAATTCCCAGACGCCGTCGGCATCAGTGAGTTGGGCTGTTCGTAAGCGAGCAAACGCGGCACGAGCCGAGGCATTGTCTCCGACCGCAAGCCAAGTGGTGGCCATCTGGTAGAGGTCTCGAGGCCAAATTAAATGATAGCCACCGATACGCTTCCACAGAG
>JAGWZD010000436.1 GCA_018968995.1 Bdellovibrionales bacterium | reverse complement strand
GGCACTGGGTGCAGCTGTCCTGGCCTGGGGTGCAGTTGGTGGGCGCAAGTTTGCCGGGTATTCCTTTGGTTGCGAGTGGGGCTTCAGGACATCTGGCCTGGGGTCTGACTAATTCTTATGTCGATGTGGCCGATGCCGTGCTGGTGCCCGAGGCGGGACTGAAGACGCGTTCTGTTCGACCGCTGGTCTGGGTGAAAAAATGGGGGCTGAAATGGCCCATCTTTTTTAAGACTTTTCAGATTCTTGAGGGAACGGATCTTCCCGTTTTACCGCTCGACTCTCCAGAGCCAGGACACGCTTTAGTGCTTCGTTGGACAGGATTTGATCTGACGGCTTCAGACTTATCGCCTTTGTGGCAGTTTCCAGAAGCCAGAACGGCTGGCGAGTTTGATGAGCTCTTGGGTAAAGTGGGAGTGCCGAGCTGGAATTTTGTTTTTGCCGATATCGACGGAAATATCGGCTACCGCGTCGTGGGCCGACTTCCGAAGCGTGCACCGAGATCTCGGGGGACGCTAGAGAGACTTTCTCAGGCTGAGTTGAAGTCTTGGCCTATTCTGTCTTCGCAAGAATCCCCCCATATTTTGAACCCCTCACGAGGGTGGGTAGTGACTGCAAACCAGCTTCAATGGGGTTCAGACGGAGCGGTTTCTGTGGGATGGAATCATTCCGAGTCGTTTCGAGCTTTTCGGATTGAGGAACTCTTGCGTGCCGGTCTCAAGGAAAAGCACTCTGTCGAGAGCTTTCAAAAGATTCAGTGCGATCAGCAGGCGGTCGACGCAAGGTTCTTGCTGCCGGTTTTGCTACCTCATCTGCCCAAAAATGAGGTGACCGAGCGGCTGGAGTCTTGGAATTTTGATGCAGGACTCGATTGCCACGAGTGTGCAGTTTTTCGTTTATGGATGAAGGCGCTCGGAGATCCCCAATGGACATACGCCCGTGCGATGGAGTCGAGCCCCGAGTTCTGGCGAGAGGCATCCCATGCTTTGGAGAGCGCTGTGGAGAAGTTACGAGGGCTTCCCTCGGCGCCCTGGATCCGTTGGGGTAGCTTTCACCGAGCTCCGTTTCCAGCGACTGAAATCCCCAGGCCTTTTCCAATGGGCGATTTAGACTCCGCACTACCCACAGGTGGGGACGACCACTCGGTTTGGCCCGGTTCTTCGGATTGGATGGATCTGAACGGAGTGCGTGGATTTTCGCATCATTCCAGTGCCTCTCAGCGACTGGTGGTCGAGATGTCAAACCCACCTAAAATTCATTGGGTTCTTCCTGGGGAAAACAGAGGCGACTCAAGTGAGAGGGCGACAAGTCCAGCACGTGAAGCTTGGGCAGGTTGCCAATTAAAAGAGCTCAGTGGTTGGGGCAGTGCTCGTTAAGGTAGAACCAGCATGTGGGTGCGAAGCGATTTCAGGCCAATGAGGCGTTCAACGGCCTGAACAAACTTTGAGATCTGATCGTCATGCCCACCAAAGGCTGACAGAACCACTGCATCCGCGCCCGGCTGGCAATCGGCTGGAAGTCTCCAGTGAACCACCACCGTTCTCCCAGCGGCCTTGGTGCGGCCATATTTTTCAAAAATGCCCTTACCGGTAAAATTAGCGACCTGGAGATCCTCGAGTAGAGCGTGAAAGTCGAA
>JAGWZD010000039.1 GCA_018968995.1 Bdellovibrionales bacterium | reverse complement strand
CAAATTTTACCTGTGGTGGGGCAGTCGAGTCCGTCTATGTACCTTTTTCTTGTGGTCAGTGCCACGGCGAGTTCATTGCATTATTTACGACAGAAAACCTGAAAAAAGTCGCAATGAATTTGCCGGAATTACCCTGTCCGAAGTGTGCTGGCCAGGCCAGTTTTGACGACATTCCTGAAGAGTATTTTGGATTTCTTTTGCGCACGGGCGGATGAGTGAACAGTAAGCTAATTGCTCTCACCAAGCGCGAGGACGACCTCAAATTTCTATCTTTGGTTGCTCAGACTGCTGGACTCAAACTCGTTCAGCCGGAGACTCTTGAGGTTGGTATTCAGCGAATTGCCGCCGAAGAACACCCGGTGGTTTTCGTTGATGCATCCTCGCGTGAGGACTATCAGCGTTTCGAAGATGCAGTTCAGCAATCATTGGGTCTTTTTTCCGCAAAAATTAGTGCAAATCGGCTGCATTTTCTCAGTTCTGGAGACATTTATGAGGTGCCCTACCTCGTGGGTAGTCCCATCTTTGGTAGCTACATTCATCGGAATTATTTGCAATCGCCGGATGTTGGCAAGCATTATGGGATCATTTTGAAAGCCTCACTTAAAGAGCGCTCTTTTGGAATCGAGACTCTTGTGGCTCCAGGTACTAGAGTTCAGACAATCAGGCTTGAGAGCTCAACCCAGAAGCAGGAGGCTGTCGAGGTTGTACGCAACTATTTGGTTGCCCTAAAGTTTCAAACGCGAATGGCGACGGTCATTGCCAATGCGGTAGACGAGCTCATCATGAACGCAATTTACGATGCGCCAGTGGATGCGTCAGGACGTCAGCTGTATTTGGTAACGTCGCGGAATACTCCTGTGGCACTTTCTGGCAGAGCCGAGGTTGAAGTGAAGGTTGCCAGCGATGGTGAGTACGTAGCGCTCACAGCAATTGATCACTTTGGCAGTCTAGATAAAGGCCGGTTGTTGGCGGCCATTTCTCGCATCTATCGACAATCAGAATATAAGGTTCGCTCGGCGGTTGCTGGGGCAGGACTGGGGTTAGCCACGGTCTTTCATTCAGGCGGAAGTTTTCATTTTGCCAGTGAACAGGGTGTTCGAACCGAAGTTACTGTTTTTTTTCGCAAGACGGAAAACTTCAGAGAATTTAAAAGCCAGTTTAGATTTATTTCGACTCAATTCTATTTCTGAAAAAATGCGTACAAAAGTCATTCTGGCCTCGACCTCTCCTCGAAGAATTGACCTGATGAAGCAGGCGCGCATTCAGGTTAAAGTCGTGTCACCTGATTGCGAAGAGCTTCAGCATGTGGGCGAGTCTCCGATTTCGATGGTGACGCGGCTTGCTCGTGAAAAGGCGAAATCCGTAGCAATGAATTTGGGGCGACTGAAAGGACCAGTGGTGGTCATCGCCGCTGACACCATCGTGGTTGCACCGAATAAAAAGAATGTTTTAGGAAAGCCTAAAAACTCATCAGATGCCGAGAAAATGCTACAAACCATCTCTGGAAAAACCCATGAAGTTTTAACGGGATATTGCCTGATGGGTTGGAGTAAGCCAGGGGTGATTCGCGAGTCGTGTCGGGTGGTTCGCTCGCAGGTTTCGATGAGGAAGCTCAGTAAAAAAATGATTCGAGAATATGTCGCCAGCGGCGAGCCTCTGGATAAGGCGGGATCGTATGCTGCGCAGGGTTTCGGAATGAATTGGATTTTGTCCCTTCGGGGTAGCTACACCAACGTTGTGGGACTGCCCATGTGCGAGTTGCTCATAGATCTTGAAAAAAAATTTGGAGTGAGGCCGAGCGCGGACGCGATTCGAAATGCCCGGAGAGGGCGCTAATGGTAGCCGAACGCCTGAAGAGTGTCTTGGCGCAGATTGCGCTGTATCCCAACGCGAAGCTTATCGCCGTCAGCAAGGGTCAGTCTTTGGAGAAAATTCGCGAGGCTTATCGTTTTGGTCAGCGTGATTTTGGTGAGAACTACGCCCAGGAGCTTTGTGCGAAAAGTGAGCAGCTTTTAGCCGAAGGGCTTTCAGAGATTCGATGGCATTTCATCGGCAGCCTACAGAGCAATAAGGTCAGGCAGGTACTTCCGGTGGTTTCCTCAATTCATACGGTGAGCTCGAGAAGGCTGGCCGAGGAGATATCAAAACGATGGTCTTCTTCTGGAAGCGGAAAAAAAATTTCCGTTTTTGCAGAGGTCAACATCGATCATGAAACAGGTAAGCACGGATTCCCTCCGGAGGAGGTTGTTTACCAGTTGCGCGCCATGAAAGATCTTCCTGGGCTGGATTGGAGGGGTCTTATGTGCATTCCCGCCCGGACAGGAGGGATGAGTGGCGATTCATTTCAAAGACTGGCAGAGCTCGAAAGACAATGCCGCCCGGTAACATCGGGCGAGCTTTCGATGGGCATGAGTGATGATTATTCGGTGGCCCTCCGGGAGGGAGCCGGTGCGTCGAGGGTTTGGGTGAGGCTAGGAACGGGCGTTTTTGGTCCTCGCGAGTCGCGGCAGGGCTGATCGCAGTTGGCCCGTGCAAGACGTTGTGTTAGCTCTTGAGAAACCCATTATTAAATAGAGGGTGCCCGTAGCTCAGTTGGATAGAGCGTCAGCCTCCGGAGCTGAAGGTCGTACGTTCGAATCGTATCGGGCACGCCATTTTTTTGGGTTTCACGGCGCACCCGGTAGCGGCAGTTTTTGCCGGCTGATTGCTCGAAAAACTACTGTCAAAATTAAGGAATGAGATGGTTTCTAGCGCCAAGCGTGTTTTTCTTGGGGGTCTGTTTTTGGGGCCCCAGCTTCGCGACAACGCTCGGCCCGCTTCACTCTCACAATGATTATGCTCAGTCACGGGCACTTGACCTAGCGCTCGCCCACGGATTCTCAAGCGTGGAAGCAGATATCTGGCATTGGGAAGGTGATCTCCAGGTGGGACATCTGCCCCTCATTTTCAAAGGCACGCTTCGAGAGCTCTATCTCACGCCGCTTTTATTTAGAGTGCTAAAAAATGGAGGCTCTGTTCACGGAGATGGTCAGCCGTTTTATCTGTGGATTGAGTTCAAAGACGCTTCATTAGAGGCAGTGGACCTTCTAAAAAAAGAGCTCGAGCTTTTCCCTATTTTTACTGAATTTACGGATCGTGGAATTCGTTGGCGGGCAGTCACCGTGATCTTGACTGGAAACGAAAAAAACAAAGAACGCTTTGTCTCACTACCTGGGCGTCGCTTTGCCACACGCGATTCAGAGTGGATTTCGTCCTCAGATCCAGGGGCCGACATCGTAAGCCAAAATCAATGGCTATGGTATTCACTTGATTGGAAGCGATTTTTTCGTTGGAACGGGCGAGGAAAGATGTCTTCTGCAGAAAAAGCCGATCTGAGAAGACTTCTAGATGAGGCCCGCTCACTAGGGCGAAGGGTGCGATTTTTCAATGCGCCAGACCGCTGGCCGTTCTGGCAGCTCGCCCGGGCGGAGGGATTTGATCTTGTAGGCACAGACCGGATTGAGGCGCTTGCTCGGTATTGGATCGGGGGTCCGACATCCGCGGGCAGGCGGAGTCTACCCGCAGTTACCAGCTTTTCGAACGAATCGCTCCAGACTCTGGATCGACTCCACCGATAAACTCACGACCAGAGGCTGGCGCCCGCTCGGAGGGGCTTGGGTGTTGAGCTGCCTTATTGGCAATCGCAGAATGACCCTCGGGATAGAGCTGCGAGGGTCCGGGCTCTACGCGATAGGCAACCCATGGGGCCCCCAGACGCCGATTGGTAATCACAAACTTATCGTATTCCTTCCCGCTCCGGGGATCCCTAAAGACTTGGAAATCGTTTTGTAGTGGAATTCCAAGAATGGCTCTTCGAATGAGCTGCAGCTTCGGATTGTTCTTAAAGCGATAGCCAATCACCATCACCCGTTTGTTTGGATTTCGGTCGTCTATTTTAAGTGCGAGCCCCTGGGTGCTGCCCCCGGGGTAAACATGTATTTCTAGATTCCCTTCCCATTCGACTACATCCACTTTTTTTCCAGACCTCCCAAAGCCGTCTAAGCGGTCAAAGTCATCCTCGCTCTCGGCGTTCATGGCCGAGGTGCTGAGGCAAAATAAGGATAGAATGAGTATCGAAAGAGTCTTGCGCATCTGTCGCTCCGTTCTCCCTACTCATCGACAAAGATGAGAATTCTAAAGAGTGTGTCGGCAGGGACACTTTATTCAGGCCAGGTCATTTCCATGGTGGACTCAAGAGCCACATGAATTTATCGTCCCCTCATGAGAATCGCCTTTACGCACAACCTCAAAACTAGCTCCTCTGAAGCCGAGGCCGAGTTCGACACTCCAGAGACCGTCGCAGCGATTAAAAAAGCCCTTGAAAGCCTGGGCCATGAAGTCGAGGCAGTCGAAGTCAGCGGTCCTGCGTCTCGAACTGTGGCTCGTCTTGAGGCCCTGTCTCCTCAGATGATCTTTAATACTGCCGAAGGACAGCGGGGGCGGTTTCGTGAGGGTTTTTTTCCGGGCATTTTCGAACAGATCGGAGTTCCATTTACAGGATCAGATGCCTACGTTTGTACGCTGACCCTAGATAAAGCCCTCACTAAAAAAGTGATTGAGGAGGCGGGCGTTCGCACTCCGAAATCTGTCTTTATTCGTGAGATCAAGGAGCTCGAGACAATTGGCCTTCGTTATCCGCTTATTTTGAAGCCAAACTTTGAGGGCAGTTCAAAGGGCATTACGGTGGACTCGATCGTGGAGGACGCCGCATCTCTGATGAAGCGCGCCTCTATCTTGTTGGCGAATTACTCGAGCGGTGTGCTGATCGAGGAATATATTCGTGGCCGAGATATCGCCGTACCCATGATCGAAGGGGCTTCAGATGAGACATGCGGTGTTTTGAATCCAATCGAATATGTTTTTGATGAGGAAATTCAAAAGCAGAGAAAGTTTCAAATCTATGACTACTCTTTGAAAAATGAGCTCTCCGATCATGTTTCGGTAAAACTCATGGACTCTTCAGAGCCTTTTTATGATCGTCTGATGAGTGCCTCAAGGGTGGTGTTCGATAAGCTTGGTGTTCGGGATTTAGGTCGAATTGATTACCGAGTTACTGAGGACGGAGAGGTGTTTTTCATCGAAGTGAACGCGCTTCCAAGCCTGGAGCCTGGTGCAGGCATTTATTTGGCCGCCGCTAAGGCTGGCCTGACTAAGCCCGAGCAGGTTCTAGAAAAGGTACTTCAGTCCACCTGTCGCCGATATGGGATTGGATACTCTCGTAACGGCAATAAAAGGCAGAAACAAATTCTTCGAGTCGGCTTTACGTTTAATCAGAAGCGAATTGCTCCGACTGCCGATGTGAAGACCGATCAAGAGGCCGAGTTTGATTCGCCTGATACTCTAGAGTGCATCCGTGAGGCGATTCGGTCCTACGGTCATCAAGTCATTGATTTGGAAGCTACGCCAGATCTGCCATCCAGAATTCATCCTGAAGACATTGATATTGTCTTCAATATTGCCGAGGGAATGCGCGGGAGAAATCGTGAATCCCAGGTTCCAGCCTTGCTTGAGCTCTTAGATATTCCTTACACCGGTTCAGATGCGGCTACCCTTGCTCTAGCGCTCGACAAGGGCCTAGCAAAAAGAATTGTTTCGCAGTCCGGGGTTCCCACACCAGCCTTTCAATTGATGCATACGGGAAAAGAAAGACTAGCCAAAGAGATTACTTTTCCAGCCATTATCAAGCCCGTGGCCGAGGGAAGCTCGAAGGGAGTCATCGGAACCAGTGTGGTCTACAGCGAAGTAGAGCTAAGAGAGAAGGCGGCCTTTATCATTGATCGCTATCGCCAGGCGGCGCTTGTGGAAGAGTTTCTTCCGGGG
The DNA here is from genome assembly GCA_018968995.1 of Bdellovibrionales bacterium. GTDB lineage: Bacteria > Bdellovibrionota > UBA1018 > UBA1018 > UBA1018 > CAIOHW01. The sequence goes on along the minus strand of JAGWZD010000039.1, from coordinate 4,546 downwards.
CGCGAGTTCACCGTTGCTTTACTGGGAGAGCGTCGCCCGCGTGCACTTCCTCCGATGGAGATTGTATTCACTAAGCCCGATAAAGATCCGAACCCCGTTTACTCGTACCAACATAAACTCAATTCAAACGATGAGGTTCGCTACGATCGTCCAGCTCAGCTCGAGCCCAGGCTGAAAGAAACGATTGAAAAAATTGCCAGAAAAGTTTTCACGGCGCTCGATTGCAGAGACTTCGCCCGGATCGATCTGCGAATGGATGCTCGAGGTCAGGTCAACTTCATTGAGTGCAATCCCTTACCGGGGTTAACACCAGGATGGTCTGATATGTGCCTGATCGCCGAGAGCGCTGGAATTGGATATCGAGAATTGATCGGAGAAATTATGGCCCCAGCGATTCGGCGCTTTAAGGAGAAGAAAAACCTGGAGTTGAAGGCCTGAGATGAGCCCACAAATCAAAAAGCCGCAGCGGTGCCGCGCGAGAGACCTCGGCATTAATATCGGGTTTTATGAGCCAGGTCCCTACAATGCCATTACAGACGTGGAGGGGGTTCGCGTAGGGCACACGACTATTGTTAGAGGTAGTGGCTCACGTGGAAGTAAAACTATTGCACGTACAGGTGTGACAGCCATTGTTCCAGCTAGTCGCGATGTTTTTATGGAAAGTGTGATGGGTGGGGCATTTGTATTGAATGGCGCCGGAGAGCTTGCGGGGCTTACTCAAATTAATGAATGGGGCCTAATCGAAACCCCCATCCTTCTTACTAACACTCTAGCTGTAGGGGCTTGTAGTGAAGGTGTTGTTCAATACATGACCGAAAGGCACTCAGAGATTGGAAACATCCACGATGTTGTGATCCCGGTTGTGGGCGAGTGCGACGATTCGTGGCTCAATGAAATTATCGGAAGGCACGTAAAGCCCAATCACGCTATCGAGGCGATTGAAAAAGCTGCGCCAGGACCTGTGGCCGAGGGCTCTGTGGGTGGTGGAACTGGGATGATTACCTGCGATTTTAAGGCGGGAATTGGAACATCTTCTCGTCGGGTTCGTATTTTCGAAAATACCTATACCGTGGGCGTTTTGGTGATGAGTAATTTTGGGGTGATGCGTGATTTGCGAATCGACGGAAAACCCATTGGAAGACTCATCGCACCGGAATTTGCAGAGACCCGCAAGAGGGAGAAAAACTATGGAAGCATCATTGCTGTCCTGGCCACTGATGCCCCTCTTTTGTCTCATCAGCTTCAGCGCCTGGCTAAACGAATGAGTTTAGGCGTTGGGCGCGTTGGTTCCATGGCGGCTCACGGATCAGGAGAGATCATGCTGGCCTTTTCAACCGCAAACCGAGTTCCTCGCGAAAGCACAAAGCCCCTTTATTCCGTAGAAACTTTAAAAGATATCGCCATTGATCCGCTTTACGGAGCTGCAATTGAGGCTACAGAAGAGGCCATTTTAAACTCTCTTTTTGCCTCCGACACGATGGAGGGGGTAGCGGGTCATACGGCGCAAGCTTTACCCATTGATCGCGTTCGAGAGCTTTTGTCGCGTCCCTAGATTCGACTGGTTGCCCCTGGCGCCAATAGCGAAGAGTCTCCGTAGCTAAGAAACCGATAGTGATTACTGAGGGCGTGCGTGTAGATTTTTCTCCAATTGGGCCCCATCCAGGCGGCCACCAGCAAAATCAGAGAGCTTTGCGGCTGATGAAAATTAGTGAGTAGCAGATCCGCAGTTTGAAAGCGGTAGCCCGGAACAATCATCAGTGAAGTGGTTGCGACCAGTCGATCTGACTGGCTCAACTCAAGCTTTTCGGCAAGTTTGGTAAAGGCTTGGGCTGCACTCACTCTTCGGTCTAGTCCAGAATCCATGAGTGAATAGGCAGACCATTGATCCAGCGAGCTTAAATCCGCTCCCTCACAGGCCTGAGCGCCGATCCAGTAAAGCGACTCAAGAGTTCGAATCGAAGTCGTTCCCACAGCGACCAGCGGCGGGCGCTGGGGCCTGGCCTTGAGCTGCTCGGCTACGGCCCTAAGAAATCCAATACCTACTTCAAAGCGCTCCGAGTGCATCGTGTGAGCTGCTACTTCTTCCGCTTCCACAGGTTTAAACGTTCCAGCGCCGACGTGAAGTGTGAGTTTCTGGGTTTGAATTAATTTTTTTGCCAGCCCATCGAGGACCTGATCTGAGAAGTGAAGTCCTGCCGTTGGGGCCGCAACAGACCCTGCGACTTGTCCATAAATCGTCTGATAGCGATCATTGTCCGAAGCGTCGGCCTCGCGGCGCATGTAGGGAGGAAGGGGAATTTTTCCGATTTCCTCAAGAATCGAGCCCAAAGGCATGGATGGGGGCGACCACTCGAGCCGAACGGTAGCTTCATTTCGGTCCTTTGAAAGAACCTCGGCTCGAATTCGTCCATCTACCGTAGATAAAGCGTCTTTAGTGTTAATCTTCTTTCCGCCAATCAAGCAGTTCCATACCCCAGGAGATCCAGCTTGAAGGGAAAGGGCCGGATTAGTGCTGGGCTCGACAGGTGAAAGAAGAAAAATTTCAGCGGCCCCACCAGTTGCCTTGAACACTGGAATCCGTGCGGGTAAAACTCGACTATCGTTCATGACGATTAGAGCATCTCGAGGGAGGACTTCGGGCAGATCGGCGAACTTCCGGTCATGGATCGTTAGGCTCGAGGGCTCAGCGACCAATAGTTTTGAGTCATGTCGATTTGCAAGAGGGTGCTGGGCGATGCGATCCGCCGGAAGGTCATAAAGAAAATCTTGTGTGTTAATCACTGGGATAGCCATGAGGTGATCATGATCTGTGACGACCCGGTCACGCTGTCAACCCTGTTGAGGAGCTTTTAGATAAAGATGTCCCCTTCTTCATTTATTCGAGTGGATGGTCTACATAAAAACTTTGGGGAAACTCCTGTATTGAGAGGGGTAGATCTCGGCGTTAAAAAAGGAGAATCGGTCTTTATTATTGGCCGATCTGGCTGTGGCAAGAGCACCCTCCTGCGCTGTCTGAATGGGCTCGAGACATTTGACTTAGGGCGTATTCATGTGGGCGGAGTTCAAATCCAGATGTCGTCTGGGTCTCGCGTGCCCGAGCGGCAGATTCGTGAGCTTCGTAAAAATTTTGGGATGGTTTTCCAGAGTTTCAATCTTTTTCCCCACTTAACGGTGCTCGAAAACGCGATTAAGGCGCCCATGGTGGTGAAGGGGCTGTCTCGGGCGGAGGCCGAAGCGGTGGCGGTTCCGTTTTTAGAAAAAGTGGGACTAAAAAATCAGCTTTTAAGCTTTCCTCATCAAATTTCAGGGGGTCAGCAACAGCGTGCCGCAATCGCGCGGGCTTTGGCGATGAATCCTAAGGTGATGCTCTATGACGAGCCGACATCCGCGCTCGACCCGTTTTTGGTAGACGAGGTTTTTCAGGTTATGCGCAACCTGGGCGAAGAGGGAATGACTCAGATCGTGGTCACTCACGAACATCGATTTGCCCAAGAAGCGGCCGATACGGTGATTTTCATGGAAGAGGGTGTCGTTGTTGAGGCCGGACCAGCCGAGCAGATCTTCTCTGCGCCAACGGATGAACGTACCCGTCAGTTCCTGCGGAGGTACTCGTGAATCGATTTAAGGTTCTACTAGCGATTTTTTTATCCTCGACAGCCCTTGCAGATGGAGGCGTTCTAAAATGGGGTGGTGATGCCGAAGGTGGCGCCCCCTATGTGTTCCGCGATCCGAGAAACCCATCGCAGATTATTGGGTTTGAAGTGGACCTGATGAATGAAGTTGCAGCCAGTCTTGGAATGAAGGCAGAGTTCGTTCAAAACTCGTGGGACTCCTTGATCCCGGGTTTACAGCGCGGCGACTACGACGTGGTCTGCAATGGTCTAGAGATCACAGACGACCGTAAGCGAGAGGTCCTCTTTTCAGAGCCTTATTTTATTACGTATGAGCAAATCACCGTTCGAAAAGAAACGCAGAACCTATTAACTCTCGACGATGCTCAGGGGAAGATTGCAGGAACCCTAAAGAGCTCGCTTGCCGAGCGGATTCTGAAAAGCCACGGAGGAATTGAAGTCCGAGGCTACGACAGTCAGACCACGATCTACGAGGATCTCGCCAACGAGCGCCTAGATCTTGTTTTGTTAGACCATCCGATTGCCGTGTATTACGGAAATCCTGATCCTAAGCTCAAGGGTGTGGGCCGTCCCATCGGGGACATGAGCTATGGAGTTGCTCTAAAAAAATCCGACACCGCTTTGACCGCAAAGATCAATCGCGCTTTGGTTTCGCTGAAAAAGACAGGAAAACTTAGAGAAATTTACGATCGTTGGGGAATCTGGAACCCCCGTATGGCCGAAGCGTTTCAGGACTTCTCGCCATCAGGTCCATCAACTGAATTGCAGGCGTACCTTGCGGCTATGGGAAAAACTCAAGACTGGAAGCAGCAGCTCTTGCAGTACTGGTCGTATGTTCCGCTCTTAGCGCATGGGGCGCTAGTCACCCTTCAGTTGTCGGCGGTCGGAATGGTCTTCGCGATAGTTTTAGGTCT
>JAGWZD010000435.1 GCA_018968995.1 Bdellovibrionales bacterium | reverse complement strand
GAAGAAAGGCTTCAACTCTTCTTCAAAACCCTCCGAGACGAGCAACGACAGAGCGAAGCACTCAAGCTTGCGGCGTGAGTCCAGTTCATTCAGCTTCGGTACGATTCATTTTTGAGGCAATACGGCCTGATATAATCGGAGTTCACTTGCCAAGAATAGTGTTGCCCCTAACACCACTTAGTGATCAGGAGTTCTATCTTCTATCTGTTTTAGCGTCTTGACCTTGATCCATCGAACAGGATTTAATCATTGGCGTAGGGGTGGAGTATGTCCGTGTTTCTTCGCGCTGGGTTTCTATTTTTGGGGATGTCTCTGAGCGTTCCGTTATCGCGCGCAGCCGCACCTACTTCGGATAAACCCATTATTGATACGTGTTGTTTCTGCCTGACAGGCGAAGGCATTTTAGATGCGTCCAATGTTCTGAAGGGGAATCTCTCTGGTAAGGCTTATTCTGGCAGGGAATTGTGCAACAGCAAATTTGAGAAGAATGGCCGCTGTAATTTTCAAGCGGAGGTTAAGGCCGAGCTCGTCGTCGAGGGTGCTCAGGAGTTAGCTTCGGTACAGCAGCAGATCATGCCGGCTTTTGAGGAATGGCAAAAACAGGATCAGACTGCGCGCGCTAAACTTATTCAATTACAGCTCATGTCGGATGATGAAAGGAAAAAGTTTGTTCTTGAGCAGCAGGGAAAAGAGTCGCCAGCTTTTTTTAAATTCATAGAACTTGCCGAGAGAGAGCGGGCTCTTGTGGATTCTGTGGATAGGTCGTTTCAGAAGGCGTGGAAGGATCCTGAGATGGCGCTACACTTTCCGAATTTGGCGCTTCAGTTGAGGAAGCAACTCATGCCCTTGGGCCAGATTCAGTGTAGAAAGGTGGACATTTTTGCTATTCATCATGGTTTTGAAGGGATGGCCGAGTTTCCTGCTGGAGTAGCTCAGGAGTTCTTTCAAAGGTTTAGGCCTAAAGAGCTGTGTTTCGATAGTGCTTCGTGCCTCAATGCCAACCGTATCCAGGAGTTCACCGAGGCTTGTCAGAGACGATTAGGCCCGGTTTCGGATCAGTGTAAGTTTAGCATTTCAGGAAATCAAAATGTCGGACAAGGCGAGATTGTAGAGCGGTCCTGCGGTGGCCATCAGTATGAGGCGGTGAAGGCTTACGAGCCTGCAAGTAGTCTGACCCGGCTCACGGTAGAGGTGAATGATCTTGTGGTGAAGCAGATTTTTCATCCCTGCCATAAAAAAGGGGCCCGCTGCGGGGTAGATACGTTCGTCGATCAAAAAGAGCCAGGAAATGACTTGAGCTCTTGGTATTGTCGACCAGGTCTGGGTAATACTCATGTGCTGCAGAAATGTTGTGAGTTGTCTCTCGATCAGACGAATCAGCTCATCGATCGGCAACAATCGGAACCAAATAGGACTGAGATGAAGAAGATCGTCGCTGAAATGAAGCGCCAAGCTGACCAAGCCCGGGGCAAACCTCGAGATGGGAGTTCGTCGACGTTTTTGGGACTGTGGGCTGAGCCTGGTAAAGACTGTAAATAGTCCTTCAAGTGGTAAGGTCCGACCCAAGTGAAGTCGCAAAAGCTAGATGAATCCAGCCTCCGCTTCCTGAAGCGTCTGAAGCGAAACAATACGCGCGAGTGGTTCGATCAAAACCG
>JAGWZD010000434.1 GCA_018968995.1 Bdellovibrionales bacterium | reverse complement strand
GCAGGTTCATAAAGCGCTCTTTTTAGTAGACCCGCCACTGCAAAGCATCGAGCAATACCAATGGCTCCGAGTCCATCGAGTCGATCTGCGTCCTGAACGATAGCAGCCTCGATCGTACGACACTCCACTTGGGCGCTAAAACTGTGAGCCTCGATAGCATGCGATATGGCGCTGAAGTACTCCTCGGGGTAACCCTCCTGGCGTAAAAATTCGAGGGATGCTTCTGCAGAAAGTCGAGAGGCTTGCGAACGACGAGGATCATTTTTCGGGACATTGACTAAGTCATGAAGCCAGGCTGCGGGCACAACCACTTCCCAGCAGGCGCGCTCTTCTTCACAAAGCTGCTTTGCAGTGGCAACCACTCGTTTAAAGTGAGCAAGATCATGGGCTGGGTCATTTCCGGAGTTCGACGCCAATATTTTTTTCTCAAACAGCGTTTCCCAGTGTTTTCTCTGAGCTTGATCCATTAGCTTTAGGTTAAGGCCCGAGCGTTTTTGACGCAAGTTCCGCATCTAGGATTGTGCTCTGAGGCGTCTTAATTGGATAGATCAAAGGGGCTAAAGTGAAGGGTGTAGTGCTGCCACAATTGGATATCGATCTTCCCAGAATACCGTCTAGCTTGGCGGGGGGTGTGCAGGTTTGTTTGGTTTCAGCTCGGGCTGATTCTGATCGCCCATGGGTTGATGGCAGTTGGATTAACGGCACTGAGGCGGAGAGTCTTTCAGGCCAAATTCGGCATTCGAGCCGTCTTTCGCAAAGTATTCTGGCTCGAGTAGCACGGCAGGAGATGGCTCGACGCTTGGGTCCAGGTTCTCATGACCTGAGAGTATCACTCTCGCACACGCAAGTGGGTCAAACCATTTTTGCAGCGGCTGCACGGTCTAATGGGCCAGTGGGTCTTGACCTGGAGTGGAAGCGCCGTCTTGTGGGTCATCCTAAGCTTCAGGATCGCATTTTGGTACAGAGTGAAAAGATTCGCCTGGCTGCGACTCCACGCGAGGATAGGGCAATGATGGCACTTCGCATCTGGTGCGCGAAGGAGAGTTTAGCAAAAGCACTAGGTACCGGACTGATTGCCCCTTTAGCTCAGTATGAGTCAGAGCTGAGATTTGAGTCGACTGAGTATTCCGAACTGCGGTTCCCCCGATTTCCTAATTGGCGCGCAGTCGTCATCTCTCATGACGAGGTGTTCCTCTCTATATGTGTTCCGCTTGAGGCAGTGAGTTCGTAGGGAATAATTTTTTGGTCGGTCGCTTTTGGCAGAGCCTCTGCAAGTCTCTGAAAGGATGAAGGATCTAAAAAGATCATTACCCCCTCTGGTATTAGTGATTGAAGATCGGCTGGAGTGGGGCGAGTCACTGCAAGGACTACTACTGCAGGAAGGCTTTCGCACCGCGGTTGCACGGGATGGTCTTGAGGGTCTCACTTTAGCGGAAAGCATGGATCCCGATCTGATTCTGCTTACGCTTGCTTTACCTGTTATGGATGGCTTGGAGTTCTTACAGCAATACCGTCATTCTTTCAGAGAAAAAGGCAAGCGCGCTCGGATCATCGCGCTCTCTTCCATTCCCTCGTATCTTCACCAGGCCTTAGATTTGGGAGCGGACTGGGCATTTAGGATTCCCATGGATCGCAACTTGATTCTGGATTCTGTG
>JAGWZD010000433.1 GCA_018968995.1 Bdellovibrionales bacterium | reverse complement strand
ATCAGCGCTTGCCGAAGTATGGACACGGAACAAATGCTATTCTGGATGACCTGCAGTTTGCACTTGGGAGGGACACTGCGATTACGGACTTACAGAAGAAGCGGTTTGAACTTGAAAGTGAGCTGAATAAGCCCCGTCGAGGTGCAAAAAAGCGCGAATTGATGCGAAGACGGGTTTCTGAAGTGCAGGGAATGATTGATTTTATTCAAAAGAAGGGAAGTTTCTGCTCTTTAAGCCAATTTAAAGAGGCTTGGGAAGCGGCAAGAGCGATCAATCAAATCGTACTCGATCCCGGTGAGAGTCCTTGCGATGCAAAGAATTTAGTCAGTTCAGAATAAACCGGCTCTGCTCGTGTCAGGACTTCTTCACGTATTGGCTTTTTAAATGGATCTGACCGAATCCATCGATCTTGCAGACGATATTGTGTCCGGGGACATCGTGGGCAATTCGGATGCTTTTAATCTTGGTACCGGCCTTAATGGGTCCCGAGGCCCCCTTTACCGGAAGGTCTTTCACCACAATCACCGAATCGCCCTCTTGAAGAACTGTACCATGAGCATCCTTCACGAGAGGCGACTGGTCTTCGGGCGCGCCGCCCGTTCCCTCTGCTGCCATGGACGCCTCTGTCCATTCGTGATGACAGAGGGGACAAATCCACAGGCTTCCGTCGTGATAGGAATGGCTGGCATCGCAGTTCGGACAGTTGGGCTCGGTGCGGGACATGGAGGGGCCTCCTCAGGCAGACTTTCTCGTTACAACAGAGACTAAAGGGCCTCATGCGGACCCGCAAGAGAAGCAAGGTCACGCAAGGGAGCGTCGAAAAAATGGCGTCCTTCGGGCGTATCCTCAGTTTCTGTTTAGGCCTTTGGCAGTTTTTCCGATTCATAGAGGACGAGGACTGCATGAGCCATAAACTTCACATTCGATCGAGTCGGCACCGAGGTATTGCCATCATTTTTTCAGGGCTATTTCTTGCGCTGGGGGCCTTCGCACTAATGGCGCCAGCGTTTGCTTTTGACGATGCCGGACTTTTGCTGTCTCAAAACAAGGGGCCCGCTTGTGATGTGCATGATGGGACGAAGCGCCAAGTGAGAGATGTCCGAAATCACGCTCAGACAAAAGATGCTTCTGGAAAGCTTAAGCCTGTTCTGAGTAGAACTCGAGATCAAAACGACATGGGTTACTGCTACGCCTACGCCGCGGCCGACATGCTTGAGGTATGGTTGAAAAAAAAGAATCAAATGCCACAGGACCAAAATGTCTCTGCACTGGCCATGGCTCTTCATGATCAATCGAAAAAGCTGAGAGACCCTAAATTGCAGGCATACCTTGAGGCAAGTATTAAACAAAAACAGCTTTTTTTAGGAGATTTTCCTCAGTTGAGAAAAAATCTTGAAACGGCACAAAGCAATCTTGAGAAATATCAGGGTATCCATGGCACGGTGAAGAATAAAAGCGCTCTTTATGAAAACACTACAGAAAGAGAAAACGCTCTTTTAAATCAAGTGAAAAAGGCTGAGGCGGCAATCGAAGCGGCAATGAAGCCAGTCAAAGTCGAGATACCTGATGGGGGATACATTTCAAACTCAATAGAAGTTTCATGGCCAACCGACGGCAGTCCAAATCAGATTTGTTATGAAAGTGAATTCCGATCTAGGGCCAA
>JAGWZD010000038.1 GCA_018968995.1 Bdellovibrionales bacterium | reverse complement strand
AGATGGTGTTGTTAAGCCAAGCATTGAGTGGACTTTAGGTTCAACAGAAGCGGGCTCCGTTTGGGTCAGAATTCGAGATAATGGGCCAGGTATTTCACCTGAAATTCAATCTAGGCTTTTTGCGCCGTTTTCTACCACAAAGGCGCAGGGCACAGGGCTTGGCTTATCTTGGGTAAAAAGAGTTATGGAAGATCACCACGGCACTGTTGAAGTGGTGACTCACTCTGCAGACCAGAAATTTTGTGGAGCTAGCTTCTTACTGGTCTTTCCAGCAGAACAACGAGTTATATCAGTAGCTCGCCCTGAGCTTTCGCCCGAGGTGTCGACATGAAGAGGATTCTAGTAGTCGATGATGATTTGCAGGGACTCGAATCCACGCGTCGAATTCTCGAGTGGGCGGGCTATGAAGTGGTGACTGCCTCTGGGGCACAAGAGGCTTTAGATATCGTGCGCTCAAAGGACTTCTCAGGCCTTCAAGCAATTCTTACAGATGTTCGAATGCCGAGAATGTCGGGTTTAGAGTTTTTAAAGGCACTATCGGTGATTTCCTGCAGGATTCCGGTAATTTTAATGACCGCGTACGGTAATGTTGAGGACGCTGTTTGGGCGATGAAGCTGGGTGCGGTTGATTTCCTGTCCAAACCCTTCAAGAAAAAACAGTTACTCGATGCTGTTTCCGTTGCCTTGTCGAGGTCAGTTCCCACGGTTAGCTCAGAACCGTCGGTCAGATCCTCAAAGATGGCGGCTCTTCGGGATCAGATTCTTAAGGTGGCGTCAGCGAACACAACCATTCTGGTTCAAGGTGAAAGTGGAGTCGGGAAAGAGAGAATTGCGCGTGAGATTCACGATCTCAGTCCTCGCGCTCATCGAGCTTTCGTGGCGATTAACTGCGCAGCGATTCCTGAGAATCTTTTAGAATCAGAGCTTTTTGGGTTCGAGAAAGGTGCTTTCTCTGGTGCTGGTCATGCGAAACCCGGACTTTTTGAGAGCGCAAGCGGTGGAACTTTGCTGCTGGATGAGATTGGTGACATGCCTCTTGTGCTGCAATCAAAGCTTCTTCGCGTCTTACAAGAGGGAGAGATTCGTCGGCTGGGTTCAACCCGCTCAACACGAGTGGATGTTCGCTTGGTAGCAGCCACTCACCAGGATCTACGTGCTCTCGTGGCCGCAGGGCGGTTTCGCGAAGATCTTTTATATCGACTGGAAGTCATTGTGCTTCAAGTGCCCGCATTAAGAGATCGCCCTGAAGACATTCTCGCTTTAGCTGAACACATTCTTCAAAAGTGTGCTGAAACTCACGGGAAAGCCATCACTGGGTTTTCTGAGCAGGCGAAACTGCTTTTGCAATCGCATTCCTGGCCAGGGAACATCCGAGAGCTTTCTAATGCTATTGAGCGGGCCGTTGTTTTGAGTTCTGGCCATTTGATTGAGCCTAGTGATTTACCTGCCACTTTGCGACCATCGGATATCGGGGTTTTCCCATCATTATCCTCCACTGAGACAAGCATCTCCATACCTCTTGGAACGGCTTTGAAAGATGTAGAGGAATTATTAATTCGTCGCACCTTGGAGGCGACTGACGGCGACAAGGCGATGACCGCTCGTCTTCTCGGCATCACCTCTCGAACAATTTACCGAAAGTTAGATCGCCGGGATGGAGAGCCGAATGCGTGAGTACCCTTGGCTTGAACGCCAAGTGTCCTGGAGCCATTTACGAGTTTTTTCTGGTATCCTAGATCGGGTTAATTTAGTTCGGGCCTGGTGCAGCGCTACTTCACAAAACTTCGAGTCTTTTTTGGACTACCGGACGGATCAGTCATCACAAGATGCGGCGGCTTGGTTGAGGGCATTCTCGGGGCCGGCGGAACAGAGCCGCTTTGTAGAGTGGTGTGGCTCTGAGATCGGAGGCAGAACCCCGGAAGAGGCGCTTTGTTTATTTGGTATCACTTCCCGACAGCTGGAGCAGCGCTTTGCACAGTGTACCGTAGCCAAAGATGAGCTTGCCTCGATATCGAGACGGATGGGGTATCAATCGAGAAGCCAGTTGCCGAAGCCAGTGGGATTCAACTTACTTTCATGCGCGCTAGCATTACACCAGAGTGGTTTTGGGTGGTTAGATTGGCCATCACCCGGTCAGCCTCTTCTGGAGCGGGATACTTCGGCTCGACTGGACTGGGTACTGCTTGCGTGTCCGCATCGCGATCAGATGATAGGAAATCTGGAAGTCGCTGATTTTTTATGTAGTCAGCACAATGAGTGGTTTCGGGGTTTTCTGGAATCGATAGATTCTCGTCTGCGAATCCATGAATGCCCGCCAGACCCGATTAGTGGTTACTGTCGACTGTCTCTCGAATGGTCGGAGGGCAAGTGAAGGCCAGAAGTCGACTCCTTCAGCTACAAAAAGGAATTTATGGCTCACTAAAGCTTGAAGCTGCTCGTTTAGTGGGGGCCCTGCCGCAGTCTATTCAGCGCTATGAAAAATCCTATCTTTCTTCTTTTCGTGCTTCTGCGAGAAGACCTCGGGTTAGCTCTCGACAAGCTTTAACTGAGCGAATGCGATCGGCGGACGTTACTTTTGTGGCGGATTATCACACTTTAGGGCAAGCCCAACGAACGGCGCTTCGTCTTGTTCAAGACGTCTATCGCGCAGGCGAGAAGTGGGTCATCGGGCTCGAATTCGTGCCTAGTCATCGGCAAGCCGAGCTTGATGCCTATCAGGCGGGTCTAATGGATGCCGCCACATTTTTGCAAAAGATTCGTTATCGTGAAGATTGGGGATTTCCGTGGGAAAACTACGCTCCTTTACTTGACTGGGCTCGACGAACTGGCGTTCAGATGTTGGCATTGAACCGTCCGCGAGAGCTACCTTTCTGGAAGGAGCGAGTGACTGATGGTGATGACTTACTCGCAAGAGATTTGTGGGCTGCTGGAGTAATCACTGATCTTTTTTCTTCGTTAGATCCCAGGGCCATGCGGCCAAAAGTTGTGGTTCTCTATGGAGAGCTTCATGTGGGTGGAGCTCATCTTCCAGCTAATTTAGAGAGGATTTCTTCAGAGACTTTAGGTGATCCTTTAGATTGGGTGAGTGTTCATCAGAATAACGATTCTCTTTATTGGAAATTAGCTCGGCGCGGGATGGAACATAGAAATGACGTTCTGCGTTTGGATCATCGGAACTTTCATGTCATTTCTAGCACTCCGTGGAATAAGCTTCAGTCATTGGTCAGTTGGGCAGAAGGAATTGGAACTGAATCAGAAAGATTTCCGGCGACAGGAGCACTGCGGCTGGCTCATGCAGATTCGTCGATAATGTCTAACGCAGACAATGATGAAGATGAGTTTCTTTGCGACCTTGAAAGCGAATCACTTTCAAAAATTCAGGCTTATGGCGATGCTATGGCGAATTTTTTGAAGCTTCCTGCTCCTGAGTTTGAGCGCTTGAGTCTTCAAAGTGTCTATAGCGCAGATTTTGTTGACGGATTAAGTGATGAAAGACGCTTGAGCACATTAGAACAAAGACTGATAAGAGAGCTTGTTCTAAGGAATTGCAGATTTTTTGTACCTCGCACTGGGCTTTTGTATTTAGGTACTCCATCCGCTAATGGAGCTGCGGAACTTGCTGCTATTATTCTGGCCAAAGGGCATTCGGCTAGGGCGTCTTTTTTTGGTGAGACTCAGGATTCTTTTTTTCAGGCGGTGATGGATCAAGCTTTTGGCTTTTTCGGAAGCTTGTTGGTGAACCCACGTAGGAAGTGTGATCTTCCTGAGGATCATCTCCAGCGCTACCTTACTCTGAAATCGACTCAAGGCGCAGACTGGGTAGAGTCGCAGGCTCGGCTGTACACGTTGGTGGGCCTAGAGGAGCAGGCTCGTTTCTTAGGTCGAACTCGCAAGTTAGAGGCGAGATCGTATGTTCGTCGGTTAAATGCACCCATCATGGGAATGGCTGCGGTTTCAGAGCAGGCTTTGTCTGTGACCGGTCCGTCTTCAGTCCATGTAAGGATAGCTCTTTGGTTATGTTCAAGGTATCTCGGCAAGATTTTAGGAAAACTTTTGCACGGAGCAGTTCTGCAGGGCGATGTGTCGATCGAACAGGTTCGCGAGCTTGCTTGGCAGGCGACCGATCGTAGGTGGCGGCCAGCAGAGATTCGATATTGGGAGTGGGTCGCTGCCGTTGCGGCACAGCCGCTTCCAGTCAGTAAGCGTCAGACTATTTAAGAAGGGCGCTTCCCGTTTCAGTAAGAATCGCTTCAAGATGCTGAGTCAGCATTTGTTGTTCTCCCTGTACACGCAGCAAATCAGCAGCTCGTATTTCGATCGAGTCCAACCGACGAGGGGCTTTTACGACTTCAATTATTTCGCTCCAGGTGGGCTTACTCAGAATTTGAATCTGATCCCACAGGATCTCCAATAAAAGTCGGTTTGGAATAACAAGAGATAGATGATGTCCAGCTTCGGTCGAAAGTAGAATAGACTGAGGAGCCTTCGCCAAAGACTGATTTATGATGGGTGTATGCAGCGGCAGCTGCCCATGGAGGGTGACCCCAGGGTGAACGCTCACGGCAACAAAGTCTGATGCCGGAAAAGTACTGATAAGCTCGCGCCAAATGATCTGGCCTGATTCCTTGACCCAGCATTCGATTCTCGCGCGCGAGGTGCGTACATCCTGAAGAATTCGGCTCGCCCTCACAAAAAGTTCACAACGTACTTCATTGCCGTTGGTATCTGTATCTAATGCCTGAAGTGACTGTCGGACATTTTGCGGTGAGACCGGCAGTTCTGCGGCCAGCTTTTCCCATTTTCCTGGAAGCGGAGTAGCAAAACCAGAAGCCACATCTCCAGCATCAGGAATAATGCGTGAAAGAAGATGATTTGGGACAGGTAGTATCCGTAGATCTTGTTCCTGAAGAATCCATTTCTGATTTCTTCTGACAGCCTTTTGATCGAGCCAATCGCGTACAATATCAGACTCGATATAGCTCCTGAGCGGAGCTGTCAGCGAATCATCCGATACAGTAATCGTGAAACTGTCTGGATCAGCAGCCGTTACGGGTGAGCCCCCTGATGCTGGCGACGGCAGAGGGTATGTTCTTAATCGACGCTCCCCATTCTCGCTCATCGCTCGAATCACAAAACCACGTTTGTTGGTGCTCCAGTTCGGCCACGCACTAGGCGCTGACGTCTGTTTCTTGGCCTCAGAGCTCGAAATACCAGCCCGAATGGTGGCAATCGTCGCAAGGGGGCGTGATCGTTGTTTCAGCTCTTGAATCCTCGACAAGGTATCGCTTGCAGAAGGCTCTGGCCAGTTGTCCGCCCATTCCCGTTGAGCAAGGGGAGAGCGCTGCAACAAGATTTGCCAAGAGTATTTAGCACTAATTCTGGGCTGTAGGCCGTCTTGTTCGACAAAAGCCTGCTGAAGAGCGTCGTTCAGTAGTGGTTGAAGTTCGATATGGCTTCTCAGATTGCCCCGAGCGCATACCCGCAAGGGGTGGTGCTCAAGCTTGAGTTGAACATCAGTTTCTCGCTGGAAGAGATAAATATAGCGAGGCAGTGTTTGTTTCTCGTCAGACTGCTGAAGAGACAAGTTCACGCCAGAAAAGTCCCACTCTGAAATCAGTTTTCCTCGGTCTAAAAGAAACTGCAGGGCCTCGGACCCGTCAGAGGCATGGAGAGGCTCCTGTCGTATCCACCACATGAAGCCCCCTGGACGGAGTTTGCTGATAGCTACGCAAGCCTGCAGATGACCTAAGCTTGTGCCTCCAGTTCGGAGTCTTTTGAGAGATGGGTTGGCGTCCGCTAGTTCTCGAACTCGTTGTGCTTCAGGACTACGTTGGCAACCTCGAATCACGCGTTCTTCTAGCACCCAAGCAAGATCGCAGGATTCCATTTCGTGGATCCGATTGGTCACCATTTTTTTATCAGAAAGTGGGATATTTAAAGAAAGCTGAGTAGTTAAAGAGGACTCTAGACCTGTTCCTAATCCCCAGTAAGGCGGACACGAGGGACCCCACCATAATAGACTGAGCTCTCCCATAAATAATGAAAAAGCATTCGACTCCCACCCATACCAGAGCAACTGGTTGGGTCCGCAGCGAACCAGCGATGCATCTCTCAGGGTTGGACTAAAAGCGCTAGATTTTCTTGGAGTTGCTCCTGGAGACCGCTGAGATTCGGGAGTATTTTTCCAAATAGCGGAGTAAATAGACTCTTCGAACCCAACAGGTTGAGCGCGCTCCGCGTGGATCTGTCTACAGGATTGAATCAAGCCCGTCAGCAGCTCGGGCCCTTCATCGATGATTCGCCAAGCCGAGAACTCACTCCACAGGCTATCTTGAATATCAGCGGGAAGTTTGAACCATGAGAAGAGATTAGGCTTGGTGACTTGCCATCCATCTCTGTCCATTGGAACCAGTGGGCGTAGTGCCCCATGCAGGGCTGCATTCAGATCTCCAAGGTCTTCACGTTTGAGCTTACGGAGGCCTCTATCGGACCAGGCTTTGAGTAGAATCGCTTGGGCTAATGCCAGCAGACCCACTTCTTCAAAAAAGAGGGTCGCAGCCTCCTGGTGCGGCTTCGAAAGATTACGCCAATCTGCCCAGACGCGAAGTTTTTCGGCGGATGTCGGAGCTTTTCGTCCCGCTGGAGTAGAGCTGGGCGCGCTACCGGCCAAAGCTTCGAGGTACTGGCAGATCGAATCACGACGACTTGGGTTGAGTTCGAGAAGACGTGTCGACGAGTTCTCTAGAGTTTCACGGATGCGTAAGAGGAGCGAAGATAGGGTAGGAGCGAAAATTGATAAGTGCGGCGCTGTGGGCTTCGAGCGTGGCAAAAGAATTTCGACTGCGCCCAAAGAAGATAAGCTTGCTGTTTTTGTACTCGAAGAGAGTTCGAAGTCGCTTTCTTTCAGGGACGCAAGCGAAAGCTTGGGGGATCCGGGCGACTGAGCAAAACTGATCAAGGATCGAAGAGCGGGGCGTAAATCGGCCAGAGTCTCCTGCACCACACCTTTTTGGATGAGGCGCTCCATCTGGAGCAGGTCGATCGGTTTTTGAGTATCCCCACAGCTTGTCATCGCGTCACCACAGCGACGCAGGGGTCTAGCAGAAGTTGGGCAGGATGCTGAGGCTTTTTTTTGTTCCCATGACGAATCTTTTTCGGCTCATAAAAGCATTTAAGATCAGGTATTTATCAGCGCTGACTTCAGCTTGACACGAGGACGCGGGAATTGCCTCGAAGGCTTATCAAGCTTCCTCACGGACTAACCGATCCGACAGGCATGGACTCGGATCGTAAATACCACTCGGACGAAGAATTAGACTGGGCCTCTTTAGTTCAGGAGATGGACGGCATTAAAGAGAGAGTGGAGCAGTCGCTGGAGAGTTCAATCAAGGAATCCATGCCGCAGTACCCGGGTAAGCGATCAGTGGCCTATGAGGATCAGTCCTCGATCGAGGAGGTGCTTTCTGGGCTTGGATCAGGTGATGATTCGCAAGACACTCAGGCCCAAGCCCGAGTCATTCCGTTAGAGCAAAGGCCATCTGCGCAGAGGAGCCCCGGTAACGGAGAAAGCACGTTAAGTTTGGCGGTGATTGGAGCACTCAAGTTGAGGTTGGAGCTCACTCGTCAGTCGCAGACGGTTCAGATCCATTTAGAGGAGAGTCAGCTTCGAGTGGAACTTTCTGATGGCAGCGAATTTCGGATTCCTCTAAATAAAGCGGCATAATGCTGCGAATTACGGGCGGACAATTCGGTGGCCGAAAACTTCACTCTCCAGCCGATTCAGGGCCCCATGCTGGAAAGACTCGGCCTACACAGGCAAAGTTGCGTCAGGCTCTATTTAATACGCTTCAATTTGAGGTGGCCGGAGCCCGCGTCTTAGATCTTTTTGCGGGGGCCGGTACGTTAGGTTTTGAGGCTTTGTCACGAGGTGCTGCCTCTGTGCTTTTTGTGGAGGCCTCGAGGCCTGTCTGTAAGCTCATTGAACGTAATGCCACAGATCTTGGAATTCGAGATAGTGTCGAGGTTTTGACTGAAAAGGTTGAAAAGAGCGGGTCTCAGCTGGAAAGGGCCGGTCCTTTTGATCTGGTTCTAGCAGACCCGCCCTACCTGATGGGGGTCGAACTCGACCTGCTTTCAGGAAAGTGGTTTGACTGGAGAAAACTTTTGTCTCCGGGTGGAAAGCTTTACGTCGAGTGGGGTCGAACAAAATCCCAGTTCAGGGATCTTCCGGATGAAGTGGCTCTACCGGAAAAGGGTGGCGCCCTGATCAAGATTCGTGAGAAAAATTATGGGGACAGCATTCTAACGACTTACCAGCTCAAAGGTGCAAACGAGGAAGTCAAACATGACTCGTAAGGCAATTTATCCGGGCTCTTTTGACCCCATCACAAATGGTCATCTCGATATTCTCGATCGTGCATTGAAGCTCTTTCCGGAGATTACGATAGTGGTCGCCGGAACGGATAAGAAAAATCCGCTTTTTTCTTCCGAGGAACGAGTTGAGCTGATTCGGGAAGTAACGCGAGACAGAGCTGGGGTGAAAGTGGCTCGTTGGAGTGGCCTGATCATGGAGTACGCCCGTGAAAACGAAATTTCGGCAGTCGTTCGCGGCCTTCGGGCGGCGAGCGATTTTGAGTATGAATTCATGATGGCGAGCATGAACAAGCGAATTCATTCAAACGTAGAGACTGTTTTTATGATGACCTCTCAAGATCTTTACTTTGTGAGCTCATCGATGATCAAAGAGCTTTTCCGTTACGGAGGGGATATCTCCTCATATGTTCCCGAAGTTGTTCAGGAACGACTGAAGTTGCGTCTCAATCAAAAATCCGGAGGGGAGTGAGAATGCCTCAGCTGGCTTCAAGAGTTCTCACGGTGTCCGATTCCTTCACGCTCAAGTTGAATGCTCAGGTTCAAGAGCTTCAAAAGTCGGGTGTTGACGTTGCCAATCTCACTGCGGGTGAGCCTGATTTTTCAGTCCCTGAAGTATCTAAACAAGCGGTTCGACAGGCGCTTGATCTGAATCGATCAAAATATACTCCAGTGCCTGGAATCCCCCAGCTTCGTGAGGCCATCGCTCGTAAGACGAATCTGCAGCAACCTTCTACTGTTTCTGCTTCTGGTGAATGGGGCGCCGCTCAAGTGGTGGTCAGTAATGGGGGCAAACAAGCCCTTTTTAATTCGATGATGGCGGTTATTAACCCAGGGGATCAGGTGCTTTTTCCAGCCCCATTTTGGATTAGTTATTCCGAAATGGCCAAGCTTGTAGGTGGAGTTCCCGTAGTCATAACCACACAATTCGAGAATTCTTTTAAATTAAGCGCGGCAGAGCTTTCAGTGGCGCTGGATTCCTCGCCTCGAGCACGGCTTTTGATCCTCAATTCTCCATGTAATCCCACTGGATCGATTTACTCTGCCCAGGAATTTCGTGATTTGGCTGCAGTGATTGCTCGGCATCCTCGCGGCAAAGATCTTTGGGTCTTATCGGATGAGATCTACGATCGAGTGACTTTAGGCCAGAAACCGTTCTGCTCGTTCCTACAGGCCTGCCCGGAATTACGGCCCCAAGTGATCACTGTGAATGGAATGTCCAAAGCGGCCGCAATGACCGGCTGGCGAATTGGCTGGACGGTGGCACCATCAGAC
The DNA here is from genome assembly GCA_018968995.1 of Bdellovibrionales bacterium. Taxonomy (GTDB): domain Bacteria; phylum Bdellovibrionota; class UBA1018; order UBA1018; family UBA1018; genus CAIOHW01. The sequence continues at coordinate 861 of JAGWZD010000038.1, read as the reverse complement.
GTCACTGCCGCGATCTCTACGGTGCAAAGTCAAAGCACTTCAGGCATCAACGCTCTGGCTCAATGGGCAAGTCTTGCCGCTTTAAGCCTTCAGGAGACAGAATTTGCCGAGCAAATCGAGAAGTATCGAGCGCGCAGCCGTCTCGTGCTGGAAATCTTATCAAAAGCGGGCAAACTGAAGGTAGTGGCCCCGGAAGGTGCATTTTACGTGTTTTTTGGGGTGCAAGGATACCTGAAGCCCAAGGAGTCGGCAGCACAGCTTTGTGAGTCTTTACTTCGTGAGGCGCGGGTGGCCCTCGTTCCAGGAGAGCCCTTCGGAGCACCTGGATTTGTGCGGCTCAGCTTTGCCACTGACGAGGCCACGTTAAAGGCCGGATGCGAACGTCTCGTGAGTTTCCTGAATTCACGGTAAAGATTCGGCCTCCGGAGAAAGGAGGCTTGCTTGGTCTATTGTCGCTCATGGCTTTCAGTGGCACTTGGTACGCTCGTGCTTCTTTTGAGTGCTTGTGTGATTCCGGGAGATGAAGGAGGAGCGGCAGGAACTATCAGTAAAGTCAATGCAGCTTTGAATTCAGGGGATTGTACTTCGGCCATTACTGAAATTGAGCCTCTTTATAATTCGTCAGGAAGCACCGATCAGGTGCGCAGACTACGTGCCTCAGCACACGGGTGTAGAACCGGTATCGGATTTTACGAAAAGATCGAGGCGCTAGCGAGCGCTGATCTCGCAACGTTCGGCCCCTGGCGAGAGATCACTTTGCTGTTTCCTTCAACAGCCGCAGATGGAAAAGCCGAGTCGAGTTTCTATGCGACAGATGCTCTGCAGTCTTGGCTTAAAAAAGGAGTGGTTGTTTTTAATCCG
>JAGWZD010000432.1 GCA_018968995.1 Bdellovibrionales bacterium | reverse complement strand
GCTCTAGGATCGAAGTGGAATACATTCGACGCAGAAGCGAGCCGAGCAGCGTGGGGTCGGCCTCCTTAATTCCAGTGCGAAAAAATAGATCAGAGAACTGAGCTCCAGAGAGAGTGCCCTCCAGAGTCGCCAGCCATAATGCGTGCCAGAGCTGATCACGTGTCAGTAATGAAACTTTTCCCGCTAGCGGCGACTGTGAGCCCTCGGATTTTAGCAAAAATTCGCGAGATCTTGGGTCAATTCTTGTCACTGAGTAGTCGTAATCACCGTGATTTGGATTCACCCAGGCAGGACATGGTTTTCCAATAGCTTCAGTGACGGCTGTTTTCTCACCTGAGTAGGTAACAGAGAGGACCGACTGCAATTGGGATGACTGATTGTATAGTGCTACCTGCGTGCGATGGGTTCGCAGACGGGTCGAATGGGGTGCATTACCTTGAAGCAGCTCGAACTCGGTAATTTTTTTCGTGTCTCCACAAACGAACCGGACTTCGACTGTGTTTGCGCCAGGGCTCTCGAGCCATTCTTGTAACCATGTTTCTAGTTTTTTTCCTGAGGACTCTTGCAGTGCACCTAGAAAGTGAAGAACTGTCGAATTTTTGTAAGCATAGTTTTGAAAATACCGCTGAAGGCCTTCTTGAAAGTCCTCTTCCCCTAAGAAATACGCAAGCTGCTTCAGAGCACTAGCGCCTTTGTTGTAGGTGATTCCATCGAAATGACTCTCGGCTTGATCCGTATTTTCCACTGGAACGTCGATGGAGTGTGTGGTGATCGACTGATCAGACCAGTAGGCCCATTTCTTATCTTGAAAAAGCTCTGAGCCTGGATTGTCGCGATAAACCTGTGCCCAGGCTGATGAACGAAAAAAGGGGTGTTCTCGAGAAAGGGACTCTAGGGCCCAGTCGGCCGCGTATGTGGCAAAGCTTTCATTGAGCCATAGTCCATTCCACCATCGCATGGTGACCAGATTACCGAACCACATATGCGCCAGTTCATGCAAAATAGTCTCTGCTCGGCCTCTCAGTTGCGACTGGGTGGGTTTCGATCGAAAGGCCAGATAGTCATTAAACGTGACTGCGGCCACATTCTCCATGGCGCCGGCGTTAAACTCCGGTACCAAAATCTGGTCGTATTTATAGAACGGGTATCGATATCCAAACTGGGTAGAAAAAAACTCTAGTCCTGCCTTGGTCACTTCAAACCAATCCTTGGGTTGGACTTGGTTTTTTAGCGATTTCCGTGAAAATAATCTTAAAGGGGTTCCTTGATAGTCACTTTTCCAAACTTCATAAGGGCCTGCATGAAGCGCAAAAAGATAGGTCGAGAAGGGTGGGGTTGCCTGGAAACTCCAACTGGCGCGTCCATCAAAATTGACCACTTCGCGATCAGCAGCGTTTGAAATGACCGCCCAATCAGCAGGCGCTTCAACGGTAAGCTCGTAGATGGCCTTTAGATCAGGCTGATCAAAACAGGGAAAAATTCGATTCGCATCATAGGGCTCGGAATGGCTGTAAAGGTAGACCCTTTGGTCGGCTCGGTCTTCGAAGCGATGAATTCCTGTGCCGTTGCGACTGTAACTTTGTGAATAAGCAATCTGAACCCGGTTCTGTCCCTGGGTCAGAAGTTCTATCGGCAAACGTAGTCGAAATCCGTTGTAGAGAGGTTTGA
>JAGWZD010000037.1 GCA_018968995.1 Bdellovibrionales bacterium | reverse complement strand
GATGGTCTTATTTATCATGGGGCTTGTTCGAACAGTAGAATAGCTTTCAATGCAACCCGGTTTTTGGCTCGGAAGATGGGAGCGCGGAGAGACAGGCTGGCATCAATCCGAGGTTGAGCCCGCACTTGTTGAATATTTTTCCACGCTTTCTCCGACGCGCGTTCTAGTTCCGCTCTGCGGAAAGAGCCTCGATCTGCTCTGGCTTGCCTCGAGAGGGCATGAAGTATGGGGTGTGGAGCTGAGCGAATTGGCTGTGCGGTCTTTTTTCTCCGAAAACTCACTCGAGGTTTCAGAGACGACTCGGGGAAAATTCAATCGCTTTCAGTCCGGTCGGATCACGATCCTCCAGGGAGATTTCTTCGATCTTACATCAGAGATGCTGCCTTCTCTCGGGGCCGTTTATGATCGTGCCGCCCTCATTGCGCTTCCGCCCATGATGCGCCGACGATACGCCGAGCATCTTTTGACGCTAGTGCAGGCGCGAGCAGAGCCTTCTTTCGTGCAGCTTCAGCTCGTCTTGGAGCGGACGCCTCCGGACGAAAAGGGGCCCCCTTTCTCGGTTTCGGCTTCGGAAATGGCGACTCTTTACCGCCAAAAACTGAACATCACCAATCTTGGCCGCGAAACTCTTGAAGAAAATCCGGATCAGAAACTCGAAGAGTGTGTCTATCGGCTTTCGCTTTAAAAACGCCTAAGAATGGGTTTTGAAGACGTCGATACGACTCGTATGAGCTATTTGCTTCAAATCAAAACCCAGCTAGGCACGGTCGTAAAAGAACTTCATCTTTCAAGCTTTCCCGTCAAGATAGGCCGTGCTGCCGGCAGCACTATCGTCCTTACCGATCAAAGTGTTTCAGCGAATCACGGAGAGGTTGACTGGAGAGACGGCAAGCTGGTTTACACCGATCTCGATAGTGTCAATGGCACTACCTGCTCTGGGAGAAGGGTCAAATCATTCACCATCGAGGGTGAAGCGACACTACAGATCGCAGACTACCGCCTTCACTTCATCCCCGAGCTAGATGAGCTTTTGGAGAAAACCCAATCCATCGTGCTTCCGCGGGCCGGTTTCTCCTGGTCCCGCTGGTTTCCTGCGGGAGTAGGGTTCGCCGTAATCGCATTCATTTTTGGAATTGGTGCTACCTTCAATTGGTTTGGCTTTTCAGGATCTCTCGATCTTTCGAGTCCGCACTCTATTCAGCAGTTAAAAAAGGGAATCTACGAGGTGGTGATCGACAAGATCGAGGATGCCAGTATTGTCTATAAGGATAAGGCCGCGTTTGATCTGATTCCTTTTAAGACAAAAAGAGACAAATATATTGGAATAGGGACCGCATTCTCTGTGAAGTCTGGAGAATTTATTACGGCCGCCCATGTTCTCACAGTTGATTTTGGAAAATTACCTCAAAAATATTATCTTCGTGATGACGAAGGAAAGACGCACCCGATAAAAGAAATCCTACGATACTCAACTCGACTAGACTTGGCAGTTTTTTCTCTAGAAACAAGTCCCGCAAAGCCGCTCACACTGAAGCTCGCTCCGAAATATCAGGAGGGTGAGACAGTTTATACGGTAGGCAACGCTCAGGGTGAGGGCATCTCTGTTAGATCGGGTAATATTGCCAGCTTTACTCCTGAAACCGAATCCGGAATGTGGAAGTTTATTCGCTTCTCTGCTCCCGCATCACCTGGAAATAGTGGCGGCCCGCTGTTGAATGCCGCTGGCGCGGTAACTGGGGTGATCACTATGAAAAACGGAAGCGAAAATCTGAACTACGCGCTTCCAATCGAGATGCTAGGTAAGCTGAACCCAAAGCGCGCGCATTTTTTCGCTAAGTCGGCTGAGCATGAGTCTAATCAGCAATTATTGGAGACGGATGAATTTTATGTAGACCTTCCGAAGACCATTCACTCGCTGGCATCGGCCTATTCTGATGGCAGTTTTGAAAAAACAGTAGAGCGACGCAAACGATTTGAGTCAAAGTTTGAGAGTAATCTCTTTCCAAAAGAGAAAAGGTTTTCTCAATACCTTCGCAGTCAAGACTACAGGGCCATGATTTCTGAGGTCGATATCGGTACGAATGGAACGTGGGCAACTAAAGAGCAAAAAATTTCAAGTTTTCAGGTCAGTGGAGATCGTAAGCTCTACTTCGGCGTTTTTGGCGATTCCGTGATGCACTTTAACCTAGAAAAGCGGACGGACCAGACCCTTGCCAATTTTATATCGAATCCCAAAGAGATCATGGACACGGTGATCACTACGGTAAAGTGGGGTCGAACAGTGGGCACGGCTAAGGCCGAGATTCTTTCTTACGGTGAGCCACAGGAAAAGGAAGTTTGGAAAGACCCCTATGGAAGGTCCTGGATGCTGTTTACGTGGCGCACGCAATTTGACCGCCAGGTTCATTCGCTGAATTGTTTGCCCTATCCATCAGGGTTAGATTGTCTGTGGAGCTATGAGGGTTCTTCGCTAGAGCGTTTCAGGAAGTATTATTGGAAGGTCGAGGCGCCTCGCTATTTATTTTCATATGAGGGTCGTGTTGAAGACTGGATTGCTTTTTTGACTGATCCGGCGCTGTCATCGTATCGACCTGATTTTTTTAAAGACGTTTCAGTAAAGTCACTGGCAAAGAAGATCGAATTTTTTTCACCTCAAGGGTATCAGACCGAGTTTAACTTCGAAAAGCTTGGTGAACAGAGTTACCTTTCTGTTGCTTTGGGGTTTCCAGTGCAAGGCCCATCAAGTTTGCAGATTCACCGATTGACATTCATGCCCGACGCAAATAAGCCAGAGCGCCAGACTGTGTCGATGGCGTTTGAGCCCTTGCCTGAGCACCCTGCTGAGTACAAGGCCACTTGGGCTCAGATGGACCCCAGTCGGGCTCCATTTAATGGTGTGCTCATTCCGCAGGACTCGAATCAAAAAAGCATGTTTGTTCGCCCGGTCTCTAAGTTAGGGCGGTCGCCAAGCAGTGAGAGTGGGGCATCCTCCCCACAGACCAAGCTGCTCTTTACTTGTATGAGCTCTATGGCTGAGAGCAAGACGAACTTCTTACGTCAGTGTCGAGGGTTCGTGGAGAGAACCAAGTTACATTATTGATCTGTACCGAGGAAGCGTCGTTGTCGTTTGGGTGTGCCCTCAAGCCCAGGGCGTTTTTTTTCAAAGATTCTGTCATTAGTTGCAGTCTGAGAACGAAGGAAATCAGGAATGGGTCTTAACTGAGGAATCTGTAGATCAAAAAGAAGCGCATCGTGAATCGTTGAACGGGGAAAGTTTCTGACATCCACTAGAAAGATCCAAATGGCTTCAGCAAGCTTCATCAAATCGATCGAATGGGTTTTACCAAAGCGTGCCCAGAGAAAATCAGATATTTCGGTGAGGTCCTCAAAAGGACTTCGATTGAAGATCAGGGCAGCGGTTTTCTTGAAGTACCCCCGATTAGAGATTAAGTCCCAATACTTTGAGGCGCGCTTCAGCGCCAAAAGCTCTTGAGGGCTTAGCAGCTTTGTTTCTTGAATCTCATACGGCGGACTTTTGGAATAGCGCATGCCCCATTCCTGATCATGACGAATGATGGGTGTTCCGCGAAGACGTTTTAAAATTCCTAACTGCACTTCGTGGGGGCGAAGCCTCACTAGATGATTAAATCCTTGGGCGAAACTCTCGAGGGTTTCTCCAGGTAGCCCGGCAATCAAGTCTGCGTGAATATGGACGCCAGTGCTCTCACGAAGAAACTGTAGGTTCTCATCAATTTTATTCATGTCCTGTTTGCGGCTAACTAAAGCGGCTACTTGAGGGTTCCAGGTCTGAATTCCCACCTCAAACTGTAAAGAACCTTCAGGGAATTTCTGGATCAATTCGCGTATCTCAAGTGGCAGGCGATCCGGGACCATCTCAAAGTGAAGAAAAATTCCAAGGTTAGATTTGCTAAGAAAAAACTCTAGAATCTGAGTGGATGTTCGTGGGCTCAAGTTAAAGGTTCGGTCCACAAATTTAAAGCTTCTGGCTCCTCTTTCGATAAGTCGACTCATCTCGTGAAGAAATTCTTGAATCGGAAAGGATCTTACCTTCAGATCGAGAGAGGAGAGACAGTACTCACACTTAAATGCGCAACCACGTGAGGCCTCGACATAAATCACCCTATTCTTGATGTCGGTATCTGAATAGAGCGAATAGGGCATATGAATGAGCTGAAGATCGGGCAGGGGTCCGTCGATGATTTTCTTTAGAGATAGCCCCGATTTCTGGTCGCTTTCAGCCGAAAGTAATCGTTCGCAAACTTGGCGAAACAGCAAATCCGCCTCACCCCGAATGGTGTGATCGGCAAGTTCGACGATTTCCTGCTCATCGGATTCGTGACTCACTTCTGGACCGCCAAGGATAATCACGAGTTCCTTGTTTTTGCTCTTTAGGGCGCGGACCACCTCGAGGGTTTGAACGGTGTTCCAGATGTAGACCCCAAACCCCACAATCCGAGGCGATCGGGATAAAATCTCTTCGGCGATAATTGAAGCCGACTGCTGAATCGTGAACTCAAGGATCTCGGACCGTGCCTGCAGAGGGCCTAAGTTGGCTTGAAGGTATCGAAGTCCAAAGGCAGCGTGAATGAATCGAGCATTGAGGGTAGAGAGCACAATGTCGTTTTGGGCCACAGATCGAGCCATTGCAGGATTTTCGCATTTTGCGATGGGCAGAGCCATCGGATTGTAGAAGTTCGACAACACCTTGACGTCGGAGGTCTTGATCCACGGTTTCTCGGGAGGCTATTTAGGCTTAGACTGATTGTCAGTCTATGACGCGCATCAAGTCCCCCTGGATTCCTTTTGCTTTGAGCGTGCTGATGGTAGCGACCAGCGTTGGCGCTACAGAGTACACTCTGCGCGAAGGGTGCGCTCTTCGAAAATTTGAGGGTGGAAAATGGCAGGAGACTGATCCTAGCGTTTTAGAGGGGACCTCCGTCGGCAAGCTGAATCGTCACGGAAATCGAGTTCGATTCAAAGTTGAGGGCGTCTGGCATAGCGCAGAGGCGAAGTGCCTCGTCGCTGCTGCGGATCCCCAATCTGAGGAGGAGCTGAGACCTTCAAAGCGTTATCGGGATTCGTCTCTAGACAAAAAAAATCGAGGCGGCTAACGAAAGGGTTCAGTTCATCGAAGGGGGCAATCCAGTTCTTCGGACTTTTGGGGGCCTACCGCGCCATGGGTGAAGGTGAACAGTTTCAGTTCGCCTGGGGTGGAGGACTTCAGGCTCGACTGGGAGAAGCGTTTGGGTTGAAAGCACAAATCACACACACCTCGCGTTCCGGAGAGATCAGTACACCCTCGGGTAATATCAAAATTGACTTAAGCGTTTCGGAAATCACGGTGAGTCCGACAGCGACTTTCGGAAGCGTTTATTTTGGGCCACAGCTGGGATTAGCTTTAGTCGGACTGTCGACAGATGCAGGAGGATCTACTGGATCGGCCTTTGAGGTTGGAGGCAATCTTGGACTGAGCTTCCCGCTAAGTGAGCATGTTTCCGTTGGCCCTGATTTTCATTACACCTACCTGCCCTCGGTTTTGATTGAGGGACTGGACTTGCCCAGCGCGAATATTTTTAAGCTCCTTTTCAGAGTCTCTGCCGGATTCTGAGCGAAGCCTTGGGCTTACTTTGTCACCGACGGTGTGAAGGTGGGTAAGCTAAAGCAGGTGCCTCCGGCACAGTTAGAAGGTCCAGTTCCGGACTGCAGAGTATTTTCAAGGCTATAGTTGAGGGTGATGGTCACCGACTCACCTGCAGCAACCTCCATTGGGGGTGAGATCTCGGCGGTGACACCGCACGAGGGCTGTGAAAACGAGTACTCTGTGCCCCCGTCTACTGCTGTCCATTTGATGTTATTGTACGTTGGGTTTTCTGTGCCTTGCCATTTGCAAAACTCTAAGCGGACGTACTTATAGGTGCCTGTATCAATCTCTCGACCTTGACTGTTGAGGGTCGTGTTCACATTGGGCACATTACTGAAATCAAAAAAGCTCATGATCGTGTGCCGCCAGCTCACTCCGTCTTCGTCTTTTCCACCGTTTGACGTGGGATCAGTGGTGCAGCTCTTGATGTCGTCTGAACACTCCGAGTTCAACCAGAACATGGAAGTTTTTCCGGTATTGTTCTGAGTGGTGGGGTTGATGTCTTCAGATAGGTAGGCCGCGATGAATTTCATCTTAAAGCTATGAGCGGCAGTGAGACCCCGTTCTAGGGGGCTGGTTTCTTTCAGCTGAGGCGAGCTAGAGGCCTTGCTGAATTGCAACTTGGCTGTTGCCTTTCCGCCACAGGCAGAGAGCGAGAGGGCTAGAGCGCAGAACGAAATTAGACGAAGAACTTTCACGGAGTGTTCCTTTTGCATGATCGTCACCAGATTTTTCTAAAAAGGGCAACCCCCTGTAGGCGTTAGTCTAGTAGGGAAGGTTGCGGGCCAGCAACGATGCCCAGCAGGTCTGGATCGGAGCCATCCGCAGCGAGATCCTCTCGCTGTTTTTTCATTTCTTTCCGAAGTTGCCGTTTTTCTTCTTTTTCTTGTTTGCGCTCCTGCTTGGATCGCTCGCGATTTCGCTTCGCTTGAGTGGCGGGACCAGGTCTAGCCATGATTTCAACCCCTCCCCGAGCTTTGCTTGGTGAGTTGACACGTTTTACACATAAAGACCTGCTGGCTACCGAGTGTGCACCAGGCTCCGTCCTTAAGCGGACAAGGTTTCTTGCACTCAAAGCATCTCAGTTGATTTTTTCCTAAAGCGGACAAGGGTTTAGAGGCCATAACGAAGTCCCCTTTCGTGAAATGGAGGGTCAAAAAAACACGACGGCTCGGAGGCACTACATGATGTAGAACCTCCGAGCCGTCATTCGCATTCAGAAAAGCTTAGTATCGACCGCCGCGAGAGAAATTATTGCGGTCGCGATTCTCACGGGGAGCCATGGGCTTTGCTTCGTTCACGGTCATTGCTCGGCCATCATAGTCTGCGCCGTTGAACTTGGTAATGGCATTGGCTGCTTCTGCGTCTGAGGACATTTCGACGAAACCAAAGCCTTTGCTTCGGCCAGTATCGCGGTCGGTGATGATTTTAGCAGACTCCACCGTTCCACACTGTGCAAATGCATCAGTCAGAGCTTGTTCGGTTGCAGAATACGGAAGATTTCCAACATACAATTTCTTACCCATAATACCTCCTAAAGGCTGGGAGCCACTACGGAGGATATGGGCAACATGCCCGCAGACTCGATAGAAGCGAACTAACTAACGCTGCGCACCTTAACAGATGGATGGGGTCCAGCCAAGCTCCAAAAACTGCTATCCAGGAGTGTCGGGGTTGGGTACTAACGGCCCTATGTTTTCATCTGCTCGGTTGGCCTTTGTTCTCTTTGTTTTCATAGCCTTGCCTCGGTTTAGCTCGATGGCCGCTCTTCCGGCAGACGCCCAAGCCATGCTGGATTCGATTCCAGGAAAAAAACTAGAAATCCCATTTGTTTTGGCCAGGGCAGCGGAAAGCTCAGATAGTTTTCGAGCCGCTCAATCAGGAATGATCTCGGTCGATGTGGCGCGACTTCAGGCCGAGTCAGCGCTTGCTTGGAGACCTTTTTTTAAAGTCAACAAGCTTCAAGATAAACGTGAGGCGGGCAATAGTTTTAGTCCGAATCGGATTGAAAATCAGACTTTGAGTTTGGGCGTTTCCACAGCCTTCCAAAGCGGAACGAAAGTGCAGGCCGAGGTTTCGCATGGAAGTAATCTTATCGCGCTCGGAATCGGCCAGGCCTTTGACTATTACGAAACCAAGGGAACCCTGAGCATAAGCCAAAGCTTACTTGCAGATGCGTTTGGTCAATCGTCGCGTGCCCTTCAGCAATCTGCAGTAAAGGCTTCAGAGGCTCAATTTCTTACCGCAAAAGAAGCGCTCGAGGATTGGGCTCTTTCTTTGGTGGGACTTTATTACGGAGCATGGCTTGCTCAGGCCCAATCTCGCGCAGCCATCGAGAGTTTCGGGCGAAAACAGAGATTACGAGAGCTGTTAGAGATCCAGAATCGTCGGGGAACCGCTGAGCGTCCCGATCTTCTTCAAACCGAAAATGCCTTCGTCGCCACCCAGAACCAGAAAGAACAAGCCGCACTCCGACTTCAAGACCAGTGGCGTGATCTAGTCACCGCACTCAAGTTGAATACAGATTGGGCGCAGATCAATGCGCTCGATATTCCAATTGCGCTGGACGAGCCCCATAAAAAAGCGCTTTCACTTTGCGGGTCTGAAAAACTGATTTCTTCGGCCCCCGAGGGGCTTCCATTAAAGCGGGCGGCCCTATTGGCTGAGGCAGCTCAGAAGAGTGATGTGCGAGCCAGAGGGTTGGCCCGTCCTGATCTGCAACTTCAGGCGCAGCTTTTTGCTAATGGAATAGATGCCCTTGCTTCGCAGAGCTTCGCTGATTTTGGATCGTTTAACCGAACCGGTTATGCTCTTGGGCTAACTTTTTCTTTTCCAATTGGATTAACGGCTGAAAAAGCTGAAGCCCTGAGTTCAACGGCAAACTGGGTGCGAGCAGATGCGACTTTTCAAATAGCCCGTGACATGAATCAGACCCAATGGGTGAGTCGATGTCTGGATCTTTTTCGTTTGAATCGCACGGCTGAAAGCTTTCGAAAGAACTCTGAGCTTCAGCATGAGCGGTCTGAGTTAGAAGAACGCCGATTTAAGCTGGGGCGTGGCAGTACATTTCAGGTGATTCAAGCAGGAGATGACGCCACTCAGGCCGAGCTTGCGCTAGATGCTATTGAGGTCGAGCTCCGAACTGTGGCCTGGCGAATTCTTAAGTCGGCAGACCAGATGGCTCTTCCAGAGATTTCGAGGAAATGATGAATTCACTCATTGCTTTTTTTGCACGTAAGCGGCTGTTCGGAGACATTCTCACGATCGTGGTGATTGTGGTCGGATTGGGGTCCATGTTTCTGGTGAGGCGTGAGACCTTCCCAAATGTCAATTTCGATATTTTGTCGATTACGACAGTCTTTCCTGGAGCCTCTTCCGACGAAGTGGAAAAGCTCGTAGTGAATCCTTTAGAGCAAGACCTTAAGGAAGTCGACGGCATCAAAAAAGTACTCTCGTATGCGAGCGAAAGCCGCGCATCAGTGACTTTATTTTTAGATCCTGATCAAACGACAGAGTCCAAAGCCAAAGATGATGTGCAATCCGTTATTGATCGCTTTGTTGCCCCAGGGGGTGCCGAGCGCCCCGAGGTGCAAGCCATTAATAGCAAGCTGACTCCAATCATTGAAGTGACCTTATCTGGAGATATCCCTGAGCTACAACTCCGGCGTATCGCAAGGGACCTGGAGGATGAGCTTGAAACAGTCAGCGGGGTCGCCAGAATTGTCCCCTCTGGGATGCGAGACGAAGAAATTCGTGTCGAGGCAGATCCAAAGAAGCTTGCCTATTATCGAATCTCGCTCGATGAGATGATTCGCGCACTGCAGTCCCAGAATGTCTCGATTCCCGCAGGGTCGATTGAGGCGAAGTCTTTGTCTATTCGAGATGAAGAAAAGATCGTACGCACTGTGGGGGACTTTAAGTCGCCCAAGGATGTAGAAGAGACTGTGATCCGTTCAAATGAAATGGGGCAGCCGATTCGCGTTGGCGATGTGGCACAAGTTTCTCCCGGCCTGGCCAAAGCTAAAGTGATTTCCAGGGCTCTTGGTCTTCCCGGCCTTTCTCTGACTGTGCTGAAAAAAGAAAAAGCCGATGCCATTACTGTGGTTCAAAAGCTGAAAGCCAAAGTGGCGACCATCCAGCCCCGGCTAGATCCTAAGCTTAAAATTAGCTACATCAATGATTTCTCGAAATTTGTGGAGCGCCGAATCGGTGTTCTTTCAGGGAATCTTTTTCTAGGGCTTGCGCTTGTCTTAGTTTTGCTCGCCCTCATTTTGGAAATTCGCGTGGCGCTCCTGGTTTCTCTGGGCGTTCCATTTGCCTTCTTGGGAACGATGGCAATTTTTAATAATTGGGGATTCTCGCTGAACCTCGTCTCTCTCATCGGATTCATTATTGTATCGGGCATGCTGGTGGATGATGCGATTGTGGTGACTGACAATGCCGTAAGATTGATGGAGGAAGGCAAGGATCCAGAAACAGCGGCAATTCAAGGGGCACAGGAAATTTGGCCTGCAGTGACCGCCTCAGTTCTAACGACGGTGCTCGCTTTTGCGCCCATGCTTTTTATGAGCGGTATCTTTGGAAAGTTTATTAAAGAAATTCCACTAGGAGTGATTCTTGCCCTTTTGATTAGCTTGTTTGAAGCCTTTTTTATTCTTCCTGCGCATATTGCTAGCTACATTCGCGTGGATTTAAAGAATCGTTACCGCGAGAACTCGAGCGGTTTTCGCCAGAAGCTGGGACATATCGCCAAATACTGGGACCAGACGGTGACGCCTGGTTATAAGCGAGTTCTCGCCCAAGTCGTCGGCAGACGTTATCGGGTGGCTGTCGGCATGGTGATTCTTTTTGTCGGATCGATCCTGCTCGCTACGAAGGG
>JAGWZD010000036.1 GCA_018968995.1 Bdellovibrionales bacterium | reverse complement strand
AGCATCCATGACTGCCTCTCTGGCTGAAGGATTTAAGCGGACCCGTTCTGTTGCGAACTTCTCTGAAGGCGATTCTGTGAAGGTTATAGAAGGACCATTCGCTTCTTTCGTTGGCGTCGTAGAAAACATCTCCGACAAAGGCAAAGTTAAAGTTCAGGTTTCCATCTTCGGACGTCCGACACCAGTAGAACTCGAATTCTCTCAAGTAGAGAAAGTTTAATAACAAAGCGGGAGACGCAAGTCGCTAGAACCGCAAGGAGTAATTATGGCTAAAAAAGTCACAGGCTTCATTAAGTTACAAATCCCAGGTGGGAAAGCAAACCCATCTCCACCAATTGGTCCAGCTCTTGGTCAACGTGGTGTGAACATCATGGAATTCTGTAAGGCATTTAATGCTAAAACGCAGGATCAGAAGGGCACCATTATTCCCGTGATCATCACGGTTTACTCGGATCGCTCATTCACGTTCATTACGAAAACTCCTCCTGCTTCAATCCTTTTGTTTAAGTCTGCGAAGGTTGAAAAGGGAAGCGGCACGCCTAACAAAACAAAGGCTGGCAAGGTTACCAAAAAGCAGCTCGAGGAGATCGCTAAGGTGAAACTCCCGGACCTTACTGCAGGCTCGATAGAGGCTGCTATGAACACAGTAGCGGGCACAGCTCGAAGCGCAGGTATCACGATTTCTGATTAAAGAAGTAAAAGCAGTGGGAGCTCCGAGTCGTCTTCGGAGCGTTTGGACCACATGAGGTAATTATGTCTGAGAAAAAGACAGGCGGAATGGGTCGCCATGGAAAGAAGTATTCGGACGCGCTCAAGCAGGTCGAGTTCGGGAAAAGATATCAAGTAGATCAGGCCTTCGACCTTCTCTCGAAGGTGTCCTTTGCAAAGTTTGACGAAACAGTGGATGTGGCGTTTAAGCTGGGCGTAGACCCGAAACATGCCGACCAGATGGTTCGCGGCGCTTTGGTGCTGCCACATGGTATTGGCAAGAGCTTTCGTGTCGTAGTGCTCGCGAAAGGCGACAAGGCTAAGGAAGCCGAAGCTGCGGGCGCTGATTTCGTTGGGTCTGACGACATCATTGAGAAAATCGGTGGCGGCTGGTTGGACTTCGATAAAATGATCGCCACTCCGGACATGATGGTCGCGGTTTCTAAGGTGGGTAAGTTACTCGGCCCTCGCGGTTTGATGCCGAACCCGAAGCTAGGAACGGTCACGGTTGATGTTGCCCGAGCAGTCAAGGAACAGAAGATGGGTAAGGTCGAATACCGCACCGAAAAGACCGGCATCGTCCATGTGGTGATTGGTAAGAAGTCGTTTGGCGCGCAGAAGCTGAAGGAAAATTTCAATGTGATGGCCTCGGCGATCATGCGTGCAAAGCCACCAACGAGTAAGGGTACTTATCTGCAGAAGGTAACGCTTTCTACCACGATGAGCCCAGGGATCACTCTGGATGCGACTGAAGTGGGACAGATTTCTAGTTAATCGAGCGAAATTGAGAAGAGGTTTGTATGAATCGTAATGAAAAAGCCGAACTCGCCTCCACTTTGAAGGATAAGTTCACCAAGGCGCAGGTGGCGCTTTTTGCTGACTACAAAGGCTTGGGTTCAAATCAGGCCAATGAGCTCCGTCGGTCGCTTCGTGCTCATCAGGTGGAAGTGCAAGTATTGAAAAACAATGTGGCACGTCTTGTTTCAAAAGAAGGCGCGCTTGGTAATGAAGCCAAGGACCTGATGGATTCGGTTGTTGGGCCAACCCTGGTCGCATTTGCCTATGGCGATCCAGCTGCAGCCGCAAAGGTATTTCATAAGTTTTCTAAAGATAATGAAGCGCTCAAGGTAAAAGATAGCCTGATGGGCACCAAGCGTCTGTCGGCTGCTGAGGTAGAGCAGCTAGCGGATCTTCCAAGCAAGGAAGTTCTCTTGGCGAAGATGCTCGGTACCTTGAATGCGCCGGCCTCCAACTTTGTTGGGGTCCTTGCTGCGGTACCACGCAGTCTTTTGAATGTTTTAACTGCGATCGAGAAGAAGAAGTCTTAAGACCCTTCGTCAAAATCGTGTTTAAGTTGAACTTTTAGCAAGGTCGCTGAAAGTGAACAGGTCTCGACTGATGAACCAGAGGGACCACAGCCCCGGAACGACACATTTGAAGTGGAAAGCCGGGTTACGAAGTAAGAGGTAAAACCATGTCGACTATTACTAAAGAAAACGTGATCTCTTTCATTGAGAACATGTCCGTACTCGAGCTTTCCCAGCTCGTGAAGGATCTCGAAGCAAAGTTCGGTGTTTCTGCTGCAGCTCCAATGGCTGTTGCAGTTGCCGGAGCTGGCGGGGCTGCTCCAGCAGCTGAAGCCAAGTCCGAATTCAACGTCGTTCTTGCTGCTTCCGGTGACAAGAAGATCGAAGTGATTAAAGAAGTTCGCGCCATCACCGGTCTTGGCCTCAAAGAAGCCAAGGACCTGGTTGAGGGAGCTCCGAAGAGCCTGAAAGAAGGCGTAGCCAAGGCTGAAGCTGAAGAGATCAAGAAGAAGCTCGAAGCTGTAGGCGCTAAGGTTGAACTGAAGTAAACCTTCCCAGCTTGGCTGATATTGGACCTCTGGTTCTGATCTGCGGATGTGCAAATTCTGCTTATGCAGAAAATGAGCTTGCACATCCGCAGTTCTCTGTCTAAGAGCTGAGGAGCTCAATATCAGTAAAATTGCGTGCCAATCGCCCATCCGGGGGGTTGGTTTTGAGGGTGCAGGTGCGGTTTCATGCTTCGCAGAGTGGCTCAAGGAATTTTGAATAGGTTTCCGGGGGTCTTTCTGGGTGGTCATGAGGTGGTGCTTGCAGCCTGAGAGTGTTTTCGATCGCAGTTGATCTGTTTTGATGCGGGTTCTGCTTGGCGTACCGGTCCGCAAAGCAGTGCCTGGAAGCGAGAATGAGCAATCATCCAGGGTTGTTCATAGTCCTTCAAAACGGCAGTTTAATTGATCTAGCACCGGCTGATTTTTAAGGAGCCCGCATGGCCTCTCTTTTTTCGGAGAATCGGCGAATTCGTAAGGAATTTTCGCGTATCGCGACCCCTGTTGAGATCCCCAACCTGATTGATCTCCAGCGTAGATCTTACGAGAAGTTTCTTCAGGCAGATGCTCCGGCACATAAAAGAGAGGATATCGGTCTTCAGGCTGTTTTTAAGTCTGTATTCCCGATTGAGGACTTCAATAAAACGGCATCGCTGGAATTCGAGAGCTACATGCTCGAGAAGCCGAAATACGATGTTCTTGAATGTCGTCAACGCGGGATGACTTTTGCCGCGCCGTTAAAGATCACAGTACGCTTGGTTGTGTACGAAGTGGATGAAGAGGCCGGAACGCGAAATATTCGCGATATCAAAGAACAAGAAGTTTACATGGGCGAAATTCCGCTCATGACCGAAGCGGGCTCGTTCATCATTAACGGAACCGAGCGGGTGATTGTGAGCCAGCTCCATCGTTCGCCCGGTGTCATCTTCGATCACGACCAAGGGAAGAGTCATTCGAGCGGCAAGATCTTGTATTCTGCTCGAGTCATTCCTCACCGTGGGTCTTGGTTAGATTTTGAATTTGATCATAAAGATATTCTCCACGCCCGCATTGATCGAAAGCGTAAGTTACCTGCAACAATTGTGTTGCGCGCAATGGGGATGTCGGTTCAAGAAATTCTGAGCTTTTTCTATCGTTCGGAAAAAATTCTGCTCGAGAAGGATGGCAAGCTTTCAAAAGTAGTTGATCTTGAGATTCTCTCGGGTCAACGCGCTGAGGAAGATATTGTTGACCCTAAGAGCGGAGAGACAATCGTCAAGAGAAACCGCAAATTCACCAAAGCGGTCATCAAGCGCATTGAAGATGCCGGCATCAAGAAGCTTGAAGTACCACTCGAGATGGTGATCGGTCGGGTCGCCTCTGAGGATATTTTCGATGAGAAGACTGGCGAAGTCCTCCTGGAAGTGAATCACGAGTTGTCCGAAAAGAAGCTCGAAGAGCTTCGCGCACGTGGAATCAAGGAAGTGAAGGTCATCTACACCGATAACCTCACCTACGGCCCGTTTGTGCGCGATACTTTGGTGCAAGATAAGGTGACCAGCCCAGAAGAGGCTCTCATCGAAATCTATAAGCGTATGCGTCCGGGCGATCCTCCTACGATTGAGGCAGCCAAACAGCTTTTTGATAATCTGTTCTTCAATTCTGATCGTTACGACCTATCGCGAGTGGGTCGTTTGAAGCTGAATTATAAGTTTCCTGAGAATAAGGTCGCTGTCGAGACTTCCATTCTTACGAAGGAAGATATCCTCTCCACCTTGTTCTATCTTTGTGAGTTGAACAACGGTCGCGGGGCGATCGACGATATCGATCACCTGGGTAATCGCCGTGTACGAGCCGTTGGTGAGCTGATCGAAAATCAGTATCGAATTGGTCTCGTACGTATGGAGCGAGCCATCAAGGAACGCATGAGCATTCAGGAAATTGAAACCCTGATGCCGCATGATCTGATTAACCAGAAGCCGGTTTCGGCGGTGGTGAAGGAATTCTTTGGTTCGAGCCAGCTTTCACAGTTCATGGATCAAACCAACCCTCTGTCGGAAGTCACGCACAAGCGTCGTCTCTCGGCCCTGGGGCCAGGGGGTCTGACTCGTGAGCGTGCCGGCTTCGAAGTGCGTGACGTTCATAACACGCACTACGGCCGCATTTGTCCGATTGAGACGCCCGAAGGGCCGAACATCGGATTGATCGCGAGCTTGTCCACTTATGCACGTGTGAATGAGTTTGGATTCATCGAGACTCCTTATCGTCAAATTGACGGCAGAAAAATATCTGATGACATCCGGTTCTTTACCGCCACTGAAGAAGAGAACAAGATCATTTCGCAGGTTTCTCCGGAAGCATTGAAGGCCGGAAAATTAGGAGCTGATCTTGTTTCGGCTCGTCGTAAAGGGGACTTCGCCCTGGTGAATCCTGACGACGTGGAATTGATGGACGTTTCACCGAATCAGCTCGTGTCGATCGCTGCATCGCTGATTCCCTTCTTGGAACATGATGACGCTAACCGAGCTCTGATGGGCTCGAACATGCAACGTCAGGCTGTTCCGCTTCTTCGCACTCACGCGCCGCTGGTTGGTACCGGGATCGAGCGTGTTGTGGCTCGTGACTCGGGTCAAATTGTTCTTGCCCGTCATGATGGCGAAGTCATCATGGTGGACGGCACGAAGATCGTTGTTCGTCGTAGCAATGTGAAGTCCGATGAAGTGGGTTCTGATGTCGAGATTTTCAATCTCACCAAGTATCAGCGCTCGAACCAAAACACCTGCGTGACTCAGCGTCCAGTGGTGAAGGTTGGCGATAAGGTGAAAGCTGGGGATGTTCTCGCAGACGGACCAGCTACCGATGCTGGCGAGCTTGCGCTAGGTCAAAATATCCTCGTGGCCTTCATGCCATGGGGTGGTTATAACTTCGAAGATTCCATTCTGATTTCTGAGCGAATGATTAAGGAAGACACATTCACTTCGATTCATATCGAAGAGTTTGAATGCGTGGCTCGAGACACGAAGCTTGGAAAAGAGGAAATCACACGGGACATTCCGAATGTTGGCGAAGAAGCCCTGAAGGATCTTGATCAGAGCGGTATCATTCGCATTGGCGCGGAAGTGAAGCCTGGAGACATTCTGGTCGGGAAAGTGACCCCGAAGGGTGAAACCCAGCTTTCTCCTGAAGAGAAACTGTTGCGTGCAATTTTCGGCGAAAAAGCCGGTGACGTGCGCGACACTTCGCTCCGAGTTCCCTCGGGCGTTCAGGGTACCATCATCAACGCACAGGTGTTTGCCCGTGAAGGTACCGAGCCCGATGAGCGAAGCAAGGCTATCCTCGAAGAGCATATTGCCAAGATTCGTCGTGATGAGAAGATCGAGGTGGATGCCATTCGCCAGTCGGCGGTGAGCAAGATCGGCAAGGTTCTGGAAGGCGCTTCAACAACAGGGAAGCTGCTCTCTGAAGACGGTTCGCAAGAGTTGCTAAAAAAGGGTCAGAAGCTGGACAAAGAAACCCTTAATGCTGTTCCGTTTGATCTACTGGGCTTTATCCCAGTGAAGGACGAGCTGGAGCAAGACGTAACCACCATCATGAAGATGGCGCGTGAAAAGATTGAGGCCGCCCGTTTTGTCTTCAAAGAAAAGATCGAGAAGATGAAGAAGGGAGACGAACTCGCTCCTGGCGTGATCAAGATGGTGAAAGTCCAAATTGCGATCAAGCGCCGCTTGCAGGTTGGCGACAAAATGGCTGGTCGTCACGGAAACAAAGGGGTGATTAGCCGTATTCTTCCGATGGAAGATATGCCGTTCATGGCAAATGGCACTCCGGTGGATATGGTTCTTAATCCGCTGGGCGTTCCTTCGCGAATGAACATCGGTCAGCTTTTGGAAGTGACTTTGGGTTGGGCTGCACTGGGAATTGGCGAAAAGGTGAATGCATACCTTGAACAATTCCAGCCCGAGAAGCTCCGAAAGGTTCTGAAAGAGACCTATTCTTCGCCAGAAGTTGAGAAATATATCGACAAGGCTTCTGAGGCCGAGTTGAAAAAGATGGCTCAGCATCTTCGTAGAGGCGTTCACTTCGCGACCCCAGTTTTTGATGGGGCGTCTGAAGGAGACATTGGTAGGGCTTTGCAGACTGCAGACCTTCCGGCTCGTGGTCAGACCACTCTATTTGACGGAGTAAGCGGTGAGCCTTTCGCTGAAGAGGTGACTGTCGGCGTGATGTACATGCTGAAGCTTCACCATCTGGTGGAAGAAAAGATTCATGCTCGAAGCATTGGTCCATACAGTCTTGTCACGCAGCAGCCGCTGGGTGGTAAGGCGCAGTTTGGTGGCCAGCGTTTAGGAGAGATGGAAGTGTGGGCGCTTGAGGCTTATGGAGCGGCCTATGGTCTACAGGAGTTCCTCACCGTGAAATCAGACGATGTGACCGGTCGTAATCGAATGTACGAGGCGATCGTGAAAGGTGAGCACCTGTTGGAGCCGGGTCTGCCCGAATCCTTCAACGTTCTAGTGAAAGAGCTTCAGTCTCTTGCCTTGAATGTTGAGCTCATCGAGCAAGAAGAGAAGGACTCAAAGTCCGAGCTTCTTGCCGGGCATTAATTCCATGGTGATTTAGGTTTTCGATCTTACGAACTGTATTTCTAGATTTGAGGGCTGACTATGAAGGACTTGTTGAACTTTTTCGACAAACCAAAGGATCCACTAAGCTTTACTGGGATCCGAATCTCGCTGGCATCGGCAGATAAGATTCGAGAGTGGTCTTTTGGCGAAGTTAAAAAGCCTGAAACGATCAATTACCGAACCTTCAAGCCAGAGCGAGACGGTCTGTTCTGCGCTAAGATTTTCGGTCCTGTAAAAGACTACGAGTGTAACTGCGGCAAGTACAAGCGCATGAAGCACCGCGGAGTAGTGTGCGAGAAGTGTGGTGTCGAAGTCATTCAGTCCAAGGTCCGACGTGAACGACTCGGTCACATTGAATTAGCCACTCCAGTGGCGCACATTTGGTTCCTGAGGTCGCTACCTAGCCGTATTGGGGCTATCTTAGATATCACTCTGAAGGAGCTCGAGAAGGTTCTCTATTGTGAAGCCTATGTCGTGCTTGATGCAGGTAATTCTGGTGTCGAAGAGAACACGGTTCTCACTGAGGAAAAGTATGTCCAGCTCATTAAAGAGGGTCATACCTTTACGGCAGGAATGGGTGGCGAAGCCATTCGTGATTGCTTGAAGAAGATTGATATTGAGACCCTCTCTCGACAGCTACGTCGCGAGCTCAAGCAAACTTCGTCTGAGGCTCAGCGCACTAAGCTGTCTAAGCGATTGAAAGTGGTAGAGTCCTTTAAAGTCAGTGGCTCGAATAAGCCTGAGTGGATGATGCTTGAAGTGGTTCCAGTGATTCCGCCAGAGCTTCGTCCGCTGGTTCCGCTGGACGGAGGCCGTTTTGCCACCTCTGACCTGAATGACCTTTATCGTCGCGTGATTAACCGTAACAACCGGTTGAAGCGCCTGATGGAGCTCAATGCTCCAGAAATCATCATCCGAAATGAGAAGCGGATGCTGCAAGAGGCTGTGGACGCTCTTTTTGATAATGGTCGTCGAGGTAAGACCTTTACTGGTCCAAACAAGCGACCTCTTCGTTCACTGTCCGATATGCTCAAGGGCAAACAGGGTCGGTTCCGTCAGAACCTCCTCGGAAAGCGCGTGGATTATTCTGGTCGTTCGGTGATCGTGGTTGGTCCAGAGCTTCGCTTGCACCAGTGCGGTCTTCCTAAGGTGATGGCGCTCGAGTTGTTCAAGCCATTCATCTACAACAAACTTTCTGAATACGGCTATGTGACCACCATCAAATCAGCCAAGAAGATGGTGGAGAAACAGCGCCAAGAAGTTTGGGATATTCTTGAAGAAGTCGTCAAAGAACATCCTGTTCTTCTAAACCGCGCTCCGACTCTTCACCGTCTCGGCATCCAGGCGTTCGAGCCAGTGCTCATCGAAGGTAAGGCGATCCAGCTGCATCCGCTGGTTTGCGCAGCTTTCAACGCTGACTTTGACGGCGACCAAATGGCCGTGCACGTTCCGCTTTCAATTGAGGCTCAGATTGAAGCTCGCGTGCTCATGATGTCGACAAACAACATTCTGTCTCCTGCTCACGGCAAGCCGATCATTGTGCCTTCTCAGGATATTGTTCTGGGATTGTACTATATGACCCGCGAGCGGCCGTACGCGAAGGGCACGGGTAAGCTCTTCTCGAGTCCTACTGAAGTGCAGTTTGCTTACGACTCGGGCTTTGTAGCTCTTCAGGCTAAGATCAAGTGCCGCGTTCAAGATAAGGTGGTCGAGACGACTGTTGGTCGTGTTCTTCTATCTGAGGCTGTACCGGCTGAGATTCCCTTTCACCTGTATAACAAGGTGCTTGGAAAGAAGGACCTCGCTGAGCTGATTGACCAGTGCTACCGGCTCACCGGAAATAAGAAAACGGTATTGCTTGCAGACGCACTCATGCAGACGGGATTCCGAAACGCAATGCGCGCCGGCATTTCCATCTCGGTGCATGACATGCAAATGCCTCCTGAGAAAAAAGAGCTCTTGGACAAGGCCTATACTCAGGTTCAAGAAATCGAGAACCAGTACGTTGAGGGCTTGATTACCGACGGCGAACGCTACAATAAGGTCATCGATATCTGGGCTCAGACTTCTGAACAGATCGCTAGCGCAATGATGAAGCGCCTGTCTGTACAGACCTTCAAGGCGCCAGTTGGCTGGAAGGGCAAGGATCAGGAAGTTACTTCGGCCTCGTTCAATTCTGTATTCATGATGGCCGATTCGGGCGCCCGCGGTAGCAACGCTCAGATTCGTCAGCTTGCCGGGATGCGTGGTCTGATGGCCAAGCCTTCAGGTGAAATTATCGAAACCCCGATCGTGGCGAACTTCCGTGAAGGACTATCGGTTCTTCAGTACTTCGTCTCTACTCACGGGGCTCGTAAGGGTCTTGCCGATACTGCTCTAAAGACGGCGAACTCCGGTTACTTGACTCGACGTCTTGTAGACGTTTCTCAAGACGTTATTGTTACCGAGGTCGACTGCGGTACCCTCGATGGCCTATACATTTCTGCCCTCGTGGAAGGTGGAGAAGTTATTGAGAAGATGGGTGACCGTATTCTCGGACGTGTGGCTCTTGAAGAAGTCATTGATCCAGTGACCAATGAAATACTGGTCAAGGCTGGTGGAGAGATCACCGAAGACGACGTTAAAAAGATTGATGACGCTGGAATCGACCGCATTCGTATACGTTCGGTTCTCACCTGCCAAAGCAAGAAGGGTATCTGTGGACTTTGCTATGGCCGCGACCTGTCTCGTGGACGCATGGTCAGCATCGGCGAAGCCGTCGGCGTGATCGCTGCTCAGTCGATCGGTGAGCCCGGAACCCAGCTTACGATGCGTACGTTCCACATCGGTGGCGCAGCTTCTCGTCGTGCTGAACAGTCCAGCCTCGAGGCAAAGACCAAAGGTACCGTTAAGCTGATCAACGTTGTTGCTGTTGGCAATAAAGAGGGTCACCTGACGGTTATGAATCGAAACGGTGAAGTGGCCGTGATCGATGCAAACGGGCGTGAGCGAGAGAAGTACTCCATCGTTTACGGCGCGAAACTCTTGTTCAAGGATGGGGCTGCTGTAGAGAAGGGTGCACTCATTGCGGAGTGGGATCCTTATTCGACGCCAATCGTGACTGAAGTTTCCGGTACTGTTCATTTTGAAGACGTTGAAGAAGGCGTCACGATGCAAGAACAGTTCGACAGTGTGACAGGTCTTTCCCATAAGGTGATTGTGGAATCAAAGGCTACGGACAAGCGTCCGAAAGTTTTGATCTGCGACGCGAAGGGTGAACCTGTGCGCATCGCTAACACGAACCGTGTGGCTCGCTACATTCTGCCTGTAGGAGCGAACCTGATCGTGGCTGATGGTGATCAGGTCGCCGCCGGTGACACGATCGTGAAGATTCACCGCGAGACTTCGAA
>JAGWZD010000431.1 GCA_018968995.1 Bdellovibrionales bacterium | reverse complement strand
GGGGCCTAGAGTACAGACGATTTTAACTTTTCTTGGTGAGGAGTTGGGCATTAGCGCGCTTCAGCTTTTCAATTTCATCCTGGTAGTTTTTAGCTATCACGCGCTCACGATTCTGATACTGCTGCTCGACCTGGGCTATCCGACGTTTGAAATCAACATTGGCTTTGTCCAGCTCGTCTCGCTGCCGTTGCTCAAGTTCCCTCAAGGCCTTCTGGTTCTCTTCTTGAGTCTTTTTGAGGGAATCCGAGGAGTCTGCTTTCTCATTATCGAGTCGCTTTTCGTACTCTCGAATTAGCTCATTTTGCTGGCTAGAGAAAGCCCTGTGGGACATGCGACGATCGAATTCCGCTTCGGCTCGAAATTCAGCCAGTTTATCTGCCGCGTCATTTTTGACGCCTTCCAGCATTTCTTGATACTTACGCCGCAGAGACTCCATCTCTTTGGAATAAGACTTCGTGGCATTTCCTAGGCTTTTTAGGCTCTGGTGGTCCTTCTCGCTTAAGGCTGTATTGAGGCGCTCATCGCTTTCGGCGGCAAGTTGAACAAAACGCGAATCGGACTGGCTCTCGGCTCGTGCCTTGTCCCGATTTAATCGAGCAACCTCAAAGTCATACTTGTTCAGGAGTTCAGAGTAAGAGTCCCGGGCCTCCTCTTGGAGAGCCGAGAGGTTTTCTTTATGCCGTGCATCACGTGCCTCTAAGGCTTGTGATGCCGTCTCACGTTCTTGTTGCTGTAATCGATCGTAAGCGGCAGGGGAGATCTTTTTCGGATCCGGTGTTGACCGGGTTTCGAGGAGGTCATTCTCTAACTTTTTGATCTCCGCTCCACTTCGCTTTCGGTTCAAGTTCAGTTGCTCTTGATACTCGCTACCTTGGGTTTGATAGGCTTTTCTAAATTGAGAGGAGAGGTTTTGTCGCTGCTGTTCAAGCTGCTTTTCCAGACTCAAGACACGGCCGGACTCTTTCTCATCACGCTGTTTAATGTCGCCCTGATAGCTCTGTTCGAGGGTCCTTACCTCATCATGATGGTCCTGTTCGCGGTCTCGAATGCGTTTCGCGTTCTGCTGCTGAACCTCGAGAAGAGCTGAAGTGTACTTTTCATTGGAACGTTCTGTGTTTCGGGCCGCTCTGGCTCGTTGACCTTCTACTTCTGTTCGAAACTGATGCTCTAAAGAATCACGTTGCGAGCGGAAATCATCTTCAACTTCAGCGTAGCCTTGTTGTCTTCCATTGGCTTTTTCTTGGCGATACTGCCGTTCGAGGTCGCTTGCCATTTTGGCAGTTTCACGAAGCGCCGCTGTTTCGGCAGCATGCGATTTGGCTTGGGCACGGCTTGAGGCGTCCTGTTTTTCTTGGGCATTGATGTAGCCCTTCCGAAGCTGCTCTTCAGCCGCCTTCACGGCGTTATCACCTCGGATTTGAGACTGCTTTTTAGATTCCTCTGCTTGCTCCGCCAATAGGTTTCGTTCACGAAACTGCTCAGCCAGCGTTTTACCGCGGCGATCATACTGATCTTGTTTTAATCGGTTGAGCTCGGAGCGGTGATTTTCTCGTGCTCGGGTGGCACTTTCTTCGTGACCCTCACGCATTTTCGAGAGTGTCCGTTCAACCTCGCGCTCGTATTTTTTCTTGAGTGCAGCAATTTTCTCTTCAGAGCGAACTTGCTCCTCATCG
>JAGWZD010000430.1 GCA_018968995.1 Bdellovibrionales bacterium | reverse complement strand
CTAGTCCTGCATCCGCGGGTAATGACATTCCCGGGATAGTCAGCATTTCCACCCCGAGTGGTGAATCCGACGAAGAGCTGATGCCTCGTGACACTCAGGGTCGGTTTCTGTGGATTTTTGAGCGTCGGATCATGCCCTTTTTATATCAGGGGCTTTTAAGATGGGAATGGAGAACACTGCTTTTCGCGTCTTATTTCCTACTCGTCGCATTATCGTTACTCTTTGCTGTGGCGCCCTCGTTAAAAGAGGGTGACCTCCTCGTGCAGAAGGAACTGAGTCGTCGGGCTCGTTTTATGGCCGACCTCATTGTTGAATTGAATGCGGAAAATATTATCAGTAAAGCGGAGTCTCGATCGGACATTCCAGATTCCATCGCCAAAGCGGAAGGAGTGACTCAGGCTGTCTTGGTGGACCTTGACGGCCGAGTGATCGCACCAGCAGCGCGACTCAATCAATACGTCACAACCGGTCCTGCGGCAAAGCTCGTGGTTCTAGCGCGTGAAGCCTTTCAAAACGGACAAGTGAAACCTATCGTTACTCCGGGACCGAAGGGCGTCATTCTCGCCGCGTCTCCCATGTTTGGATACAGCCAGAAAGAAGGAAAAAATATTCCATTATCCATGGGATTGGTGGCCATAGATTCTCGAATCGCAAGAAACGGAGTTGGTAAAGAAACGATCATCTATGCTGAGGCGATCATCTATTTAGGATTTTTCGCTCTGATCCTAGCGTTGGTGATCTATCGCCTCACTTTAAAGCCATTAGAGATCATAAACAACCAGATCGACCGCAGCTTGAAGGGCGCTCATCAGGAGGACTTCTCTCGAGAGTGTAAATTTGAAGAACTCAGCCAGTTGCAGGACGTTATTGAAGCACTCTTGCGGCGATCAGCGGCCGCTCAATTAGCAGAAAATCAAAAAGAATCTGGGACGTCCAACATCTCTATAGCCGACGAGTGTCTCCATTCCTTCAGATTGCTAGGAGAGCAGATGTCTCACGGAATGGCTTTCTGTGATGCTGAGCGGAGACTTCTGTTTATGAACTCTCCGTTAGAAGAGATTTCGGGGATTCGAAACGACAATAGTGTCATGCAGAACTTTCCGGATCAGGCGCGAGATCAAGCCTTTTCTGCGCTCTTAAATGATCTTTTTGACCGCGCATCGGCGAGCGTGGATGGTGCCACTGAGGAATTCGAATTTTCTGGAGTTCCTCATCAGATTAAAATGGTGGGCGTGGGAAACCGTAGTGGGGCCTCGCGAGGATATGTGTTGACTGTAGTGAGGATCGACAATGGCTAACATTGCTTCTGTCGTCTTCAAGTTTAAGTCTCTCACTCTCGCGCGACAACGAGGCGAGTTGGCACGATTACGTGTGATCAAAGGGCCTGATCGTGGAACCTGTTTTGTCTTGGTGAACACAAGAGCCACCATCGGAAGAGGCGAGGAGAATCAGATTCTTATCGGGGATCTCAAGGCATCTCGGATTCATGCAGAGGTCACAGCAAGTCCGTCGGGCTGGATTGTCAAAGACCTAGGTAGCGCCAATGGTATTCTGTACAATGGGGTTCAAACCCGACAGTCCCGACTGCGAACGTTGGATCGAATTACTATTGGAGAGACGACACTCGAGTTCTTGGGTTCCGATGCTAGCGATCAATTGATGCTCTCTGCGCCGGCGG
>JAGWZD010000429.1 GCA_018968995.1 Bdellovibrionales bacterium | reverse complement strand
ATAACTTCTCGAGCTCCTTGCGTTGACCGGCGAGGTACTTTTTCCAGCGGGTGACCTCTTTGGGAAACTCTTTTTGAATGCGGTTCAGCTCACGGCGCTCGCGCTCCACAAAGGTGCGAAGTTTTTCGAGATCGCCATGAATGAGCTTTTGCATCTCAGCACCCTGACGCTCCACGTATTTTTTCGCATCATCCATCCATGAACCATCTTGGAGAATGGTGCGAAATTGGGTCTGCGCCTGCCGCACCTTCGTATAAAGTTTCTTTACATCCATTTTTCTGCGATTTTTCTGCATAAAATCCCCATTCATCCTTTTTACCAGCGCTTGGCGATCGGCATTCTCCGGCCTAGCCCAAAGGCCTTGCTGCTCACCTTCAAAACCGGAGCCGACTGCCTGCGCTTGAACTCTTGCGCCTCGACCATTTTCAGGATGTCACGAACCCAACCCTGTTTCACGCGAGAATCGAGATCTTTCTCCAAACTCTCTATTGACTCTCCCCTCTCGAGATAACGCGCCAAAAGCTCATCGAGCTCTCGATAAGGGGGTAAAGTGTCTTGATCGGTCTGCCCAGGACGAAGCTCAGCCGAGGGGGCCTTTGTCAGGGAAGACTCGGGGATGGGCGGGGCCAGGCCGCGCTTTGTCCACGAGGCATTGACTTGCAGAGCTAGCTCATAAACCCGAGTCTTCAATACATCCCCGATGGGAGCCAACGCGCCGCACATATCTCCATAGAGCGTACAGTATCCGGTGGCGATCTCCGATTTGTTGCCTGTGGTCAAAACGAGCGCCCGGTAATGGTTCGACAAGGTCATCAAGATCATTCCACGAAGCCGGGACTGCAGATTCTCTTGGGCCAGAGGCTGAAGCTCGCCCCCCACGACTGACCCGAGCTCTCGTGAGACCGTTGAGAACTGAAATTTAATGGGCTGCACTTGAAAGCGCATCCCTAAGTTTCGCGCCAGTGTCTCGGCGTCGGCTAAGCTTGATGCCGAGGAATACTGACTCGGCATGGCCACACCCAAAACTCTTTGCGCTCCGAGCGCCTCGACTGCAAGAACCGCGATTACTGCGGAATCAATCCCACCGCTCAAACCCATTACAGCCGATTTAAAGCCCGTACGACTGAAGTAATCTCGAATACCTCGCACCAGCGCTAGATGAAGGACCTCCATCTCCGATGGAGTTTCAACTCTCGGCACCGCACCTGAAACAGAATCTATAGAAATCACTGAAAACGCTTCTTCAAAAATCGAAAGGCGTGAGGTGACTCGGCCCTGGGCATCCATGACAAAAGAAGCGCCATCAAAAAGCACTTCGTCATTTGCGCCCACTTGATTGACGTACGCCAAAGGCACCCGAAGCGCCTGAGCGATTCCTGAGTGAATGCTCTCTCGTCGCTCGCGTTTGCCAAACTCGTAAGGGCTAGCGGAAACCGAGACCAACAGGTCCACTCCAAGCTGACGGAATTCTTCTACTGGATTCCTAGAATACAGCCGTTTTCCGTCGCCAAACCGAACCGAGTCTTCCGCCCAAAGGTCTTCGCAAATGGCGATTCCCACACGCTTTCCACTGGGATGCTCCCAAGCCTGAACTTGAGAGGCTGGCTCAAAATAACGGGCTTCATCGAAAATATCGTAAGTAGGAAGGAGTGTTTTAGCCTGCCGAAAGACTTCTTTCCCAT
>JAGWZD010000428.1 GCA_018968995.1 Bdellovibrionales bacterium | reverse complement strand
GGGTGTTGCAGCCACGCCACCGTAAGCGATTCGCGATTCTAATATTCGCTCGCGTTTTGAATCGAATTTGAGTCGAAACGCGGCATTCACGGTAGAAATATCGAGATCCTTCCGCTGGGACACTTTCTTAAGCACCAAGGTTTCGGATTTCGAGGGCTGCTCGATTTCAATTGCCGTAATAAATTCACCTGGCTTCAGCGCTGTCTTTCGGTAGCCCAGGAAAAATTTCTCAATCGGAATCTCACGAATAGATTTTGAGGGCTTAGCCTTCGGACTAAAAACGTGAACAATGGTTCCAGCGACCAATAGAAACGGAGGTGTATCTCCAATAGGTGAAGCGTTCGCTAAATTTCCCGCTAAAGTGGCCTGATTCTTAATTTGAGGCGAAGCAAATAGATCCAGAAAACGCGCAAACTCAGGAATAAGATCCTCTTTCAAATGATCTCTTAAATCTGAAAGCGTCACGCGCGAGCCGATGAGAAGTCGGTTTTTTCCCTTCTTTTGTAACCGGTATAACTCAGGAATCAGATGAAGACTCAGCAACTGACCGAGTCGCTTTTTCCGTTTGTTGTGAATCACTCCTAAATCTGTTGCTCCCGATACCAAGGTGGCCTTCGAATTTTTCCTGAGAAACTCTCCTGCCTCTTTGAGGCTGGTGGGTGCAAAAATCTGAAACTCTTCAGTTTCAAGCGAGAGCGAGGTTTTGGTGGTCTTCACCAACTCACGCCGAATAGCGGAGTTTTCGTGACGTTTTCGAACGCTCTGACACTGAGAAAGCGGAATCGAGCACGCGGCTTGGATGATGGGCGAATACCCCGTGCAACGACACAGATTTGCAGTGAGCGCATTTCTGGCTTCTTTTTCAGTGATCGGAGAATCCGTCTCTTTACGTTCCAGCCGCTTCTCCACCAAGCCGGTCAAAGCCATCACAAAACCTGGCGTACAAAAACCACACTGGCTACCATGGCAGCGAAGCATCGCTTCTTGAGCAGGATGAAGCTCCGGGCGCTCATGAGACCCCTTTGAGGCCAAGCCATCCACCGTGACCACGCTCGCACCATCGAGTGTCGCTACCGGAATGATGCAAGAATTCACCGGAAGGTAGCGTGGACCTGAAGAGGCCCGTTTGAGCGTCTCAAAAGGCGAAGCCTTCAGAACCGTACAGGCGCCGCAATCTCCCTCGGCACAAACAATTTTGGTCCCTGTGAGAGATCGACGTTTTCTTAAGAAGTCCCCGAGCATCGCTGAGACATCCTCACCCGATACCGAAATCAACTGTCCATTGAGGGCAAACTTCACCTCGGAACGGAGCTTCTTTTTAGGTCGCAAAAAACGCTTAGCCATCGGGGGCCCAAGCTAGCCCACAACCCCGCAATGGACAAGATGTTGCGGTGTGGCATTTTAAGGCCCCCTGGACCCCTTTTGGGGGCAAAAAGACCCCCTAAAACAGACAGTTGTCATCTCGGCTCCGCCTGACTATGGTCCGGTGCACCCATGATCAGTACCCATATTTTAGACATCAGCACTGGCTCGCCTGCCGCTGGGGTTCGAGTCACCCTGGAGAAAAGATCCGGACAGGCCTGGAGCCTGGTTCAGCAAGACCTCACCAACTCCGATGGCCGCATTGCCTACCAGTGCCCTTATGAGGCGGGAGTCTACCGCCTCACGTTTGAGGTGGCCGCTT
>JAGWZD010000427.1 GCA_018968995.1 Bdellovibrionales bacterium | reverse complement strand
CATAGGTAAAACACACCCCCTGCCACTGAAGAGAGCCAAGTAAAAATCGAAAATTTAAGCCATTTCTTGGGTTGTTCCCAGGACAGGGGTAGTAGCAAGAAATCAGGCGCTATAAACCAGAAGCTGGCCTCCCCAAACGCCCAAACGCTTAATAAAATCAGCATAAGTTTTTCAGTCTCAGTCGACGGTTGAGCGAGCGCTGATTACGCTCGCCCCTTTTTCTTCGCCTTTTTTCAACCAGAATGTCCGTTGGAAGGGGTAGGTTAAATGAGCGATGTAGCTTGCCGGGAGATTTCTTCCTACAAGCCCGTAGGCCTCAGGCCATTTCTTGTCCGAGTGAACGCGAGTGCCGAGTAAGGTATCGATGAAAGAAAAATGCGCGGCGTAATTTCGGTCAAGCGCCTCTTTGTCACTCGAATGATGCCAGTGATGAAACTGAGGTGTAACAATAATCTTCTCGAAAAATCCAAAGTTGAGGTCGACGTTCGCGTGATTCAGAACCGCTTGAAAGCCGACGATAATGACATACGCATCTATTACGTGTTTCTCGAACCCCAGGACAAAAATCGGGACGAATACGCAAGCGCGAGTAGCGATGAGTTCGATGAAGTGTTGCCTAGAGCCCGAGAGCCAGTCCATCGACTCAGGGCAGTGGTGCACTGCATGTACGCGCCAGAGGACCGGAATTTCGTGCATCGATCGATGGAGGGTGTACTGAATGAGGTCGGCCGCAAGAACGATCAAAAAAAGCTCTACGATAAACGGAAGGCTCTGCACAAAAGACATGATCGGAGTAATGCGTGCCCAACCAAACGCATTCGCTGCGAAAGCATTCGCTACAAGTAAGGTAACGCCGATCAGTAGGTGGTTAATCGAGAAATGAAGAGCATCTAGCGACCATTCCTGACGTAAGACGGGGCGATCCTTTTGGTAAGGGAATGCTTTTTCGATTAAGATAAAGATCAACCCAGATCCGATCAGATCCATAATTAACCAATCCAGACCGACGTAAGGTGTGTGATCTGGAAAGTCACCGACGGGAATAAATGGACCGCCGAGCATCAGACACAAGGTCGTCAGACCAATGCCTACAGCGCCATAGCTACGATGCTTGCTGCGAATCAGATTAAAGCAGCCGCAACCGATGGATACAAAAATCATCAACGACATCAGCCATCGGAGATATTCGACATTATAGAATTTACGAATTTCAGGAGTCGAGGCGTACTGTGGAAAATGAAAGCCGATGGCACCGAGCACACAAAGGAGTCCCAGAAACAGCGAGAGAAATCCAGCTAGGTGGCCCTCGCCAAATCTAAAACGCTGAGGCTTCAATGCGTTATAGGACTGGTCCATGCGAAGCTCCTCTGGTCAGTGAAAAAGCGCAGTAGACGGACGCTCTCCATTCTCCTCAATAATATTGATGGGCGCAAGTGAACTGGTGGGCTGGCTAGTACATGTATTGATTGCAGACATACATCGCCACAGCGATTCCATAAGCTGACGCAAAGCTCAGCCGAAGCGCCTGGTCCGTGCTAGGTCTGGTCACTTGCCGTGCTATCATTAAGAAAACAGGGAAAAGAACAGCTACAAAGCGCAGGCACGACATCAACATTCTTCCCTCAAAGGGTGCTGTCAGGCTCGGTAGCAGCAGGATCCAGATCAGGGCTATCAATGGCGCTGAAATTTGCC
>JAGWZD010000426.1 GCA_018968995.1 Bdellovibrionales bacterium | reverse complement strand
GAAGGTTTTTGAGATTCCTCAAAATCTGCCTCCCGGCCATGGAATAGAACCCGTCAGCTTGATGAGTCATTCGATGTGCTCTGTGTCGGCAGACTCTCTGCAGAAAACAATAAACAAGAACGTAGACGATGAGACAGTGGCCCTAGCGGCGGCTTTTGCTGCCAAGGTGAATCGAGCACTCGAAACGTCCGCGCAATCCATGGTGCCAGCAGTTCGTCGAGACTCTAAGAATGAAGTTCTCAAAATCTACGGGCGTCTCGCAGGTTGTCTAGCTTACGTTGAGTCACTCACAACGGCTGACTCTCAGGTTTCTGCGCGAATTGCAGAGGAAGTTGCTCCAGTAGATTATCTTAAACCCCCAGGGGTCCTGTTTTACAGAGATGAGGCGCAAACAGATCCGGACAGCTATTTAAATTTGGGTTTGTACCAGTTTTCGCCAGTGAGCTCAGGTAATATTCAGTCTTGCATCCAAAACTGGAATGTTCGGCAGTCCACGGATTTTATCAACCCGTTTGGAGGCTTCAATGAGATGCTTCGGCGTCTAGGAAACCCGTCTCAAGACTTTAATGCTTTCTGTGGGATCAATAAGATCCTTCAAAGTTTTTTTGTACAGGTCAATACCACATCGCCAAAGCGAACCCATCCTGATAACGTGAAAGCCTTTACGGAGAATCGCTTGGGTTTGAAGGCGCCTAGCGAGCGTTGTGTCACTCTTCATTTTGACCGGAAGTCCTATAATCATTTTGGACCCTTTCAAAACAGCACGGGCAAGAATCTCAAGCGACTTCTGCAGTGCACGTTAGAGGCCGAAAGGGTTCAGTCCAGATGACTTTCTGGTTACTGAATTCCTAAGACCTTCACCAGGAGTCGCTTCGGTCGGTTTCCGTCATATTCGCCGTAAAATATTTGCTGCCAGGTTCCGAAGTCTAGCCGTCCTTCGGTGATGGGGGCAGTTAACGAGTGATTGGTTAGAAAAGACTTTAAGTGAGCGTCTGCGTTGTCTTCGCCAGTTTGATGATGAAGGTAGCTCAGTCCAAATGGGGCTAGTTTATTCAGCCAACCCGCGATGTCGTGCAAAAGTCCGGACTCCGCGTCATTCACGTAAACCCCTGAAGTAATGTGCATGGCACTAACAAAACAAAGACCGTCGGTGACTTCAGATCGTTCAATCACTTCCTCAATTTTTTCGGTCGCATTCACAAGTGCGTATCGTTTGGGAATAGTAAAATGAAGCCACTCCGTGTGATGAACCTGCGCTGCGCGTTTCTCATGAGATCGTAATTCGTGACGTTGATACCCAGGAAATTCATGAGGGGACAGTAACCAGTGATTTGGGGTGAGGTCTTTCATGGCGTCGACATTACCATGGGTTTGACAGAGGCAGTGATAGCGAAGTCTAATCCATAGGATGCAGCATCGAGGAAAATTGAGAGCCGCCCCAGGACGAAGTTTTATTGTGGATCGATTCTTTAGAAGATCGGTTGAATTGCGCAAATATTTTGATGCGGTCTTTAAAGATCCTCGAGGAGTCGATCCGCGTCGCTTCTGCTGGGACTCTTGGAACGTACCGGGTCAGTACCGATTGCTGCGGACGCCTGCTTACCATTTTTTTCCGAAGGCTCTTTACGATCAGTTTCATCGTGACGTGGTTCTGTGGGGTCGCCGGAACCTCGGGTGTCATGACATCTCTCCCCCTTG
>JAGWZD010000425.1 GCA_018968995.1 Bdellovibrionales bacterium | reverse complement strand
CATGAGAGGCAGCCGGAAACCCTAAGCGGACGCCTGCCGTGAGCAGCGAATCTTTTAGAATCTTGCTCCCATCGGCTACGAATTCTAAGGCATCAGGAAGCAGCTCCGTGCGCAGGAGCAAAGATCCCTGTCCTGTATTGGACCCCGACAAGAAAGCGGCCCCGGCGGAGATATCCGCGTGCCAGCGCCTAAAAACCGAAAAACCGAGAGGTTTTCGGTTTGAAACCCTCACCACTTCGAGGGTGCCAGCTCCCTCGTCTCTCACAGCCTCTCCGAGGACCTCGCCCTCATCTGCCGCCTTAAGCGACGACACGCTCCGAGTGAACTCGATCTCACCTGGTTGAATGAGCGTTCCCGAGCCTCGAGGCCCCGGGCGAGCATCCAGCTCCTTTGGAGTAAAGAACCGTGACACCACAATCCCCCCCCTGAGACGAACACAGGCGAGCCCCAGAACCAGGGGAGCCTGAGTCTCCGGGGCCCGAATGCCCAATCCGAGATCAGTGCATGAATCCTCGATCGAAAGATAAGTAGGGGTAGACTCGGGAACCTCGAACTTCATCACCGCTTCGAAATTCTCGACCCGAGTGATTCGAGCGTCCGTCTGGATATCTAAAATCAGGGAGGAGCGAGGCCCCACCCTTGAGTTGATTGAGATACCATTGAACTCTCCATCAGATCCGAATGACTTTCCCAATGCAGAAGCAGTCCCCGGAAGCCCCTCCCAATGAATGGCAAGTACCGGACGAGACTCTCGGACTTCCCACTTTGCCGAAAGTTGGGAGGTGAGTTTAAGGGACCGCCCTATCGAATCCGTTGCCTTGAACCGGACCTCGGGAGGGCGAATTTCGGCCGGTTCTTCTGCAAAGGCACTAAAAACCAAAGGCTGGACGAGGGTGATGCCAAGAAGCATCACCCCGCCCAAGGCGCGATACGCCGATTGCCTCAGATTAGCACTCAAGTCAGATGCTCTTAAGGTCTTCGATCACTGCGTCGACATGCCCGCCAACCTTCACGCCCGGATAGACCTTAGCGATTTTGCCGTCTTCACCGATCAGGAAAGTGGTCCGTTCGATACCCATATAGGTGCGTCCGTACATCGACTTCTCTTTCCAGACACCGTAGGCCTCGCAGATCTGACCGCTCGTATCAGCCAATAGCGGAAAGTTGATTCCAAACTTGGCCTTGAACGACTGGTGGCTCTTCACATCATCCCGGCTCACCCCTATCACCACTGCATGGATGATGTTGAATCGACCTAAGGAGTCTCTGAAATCACAGGCTTCCTGGGTGCAACCAGGGGTGTCGTCTTTGGGATAGAAGTAAAGAACCACCTTACGACCCGCAAAGTCTTTGAGGCTCACCTTGCTTCCGTCATCCGTGGTCGCTGTGAACTGGGGCGCCCAATCGCCGACCTGAGGCTGCCGAACCGAATCCTTCGAAACCACGTGAAGCACTGGCTTTTGAGCTTGGGGTTTGGCTTTTGCTTGAGGTTTGGGCTTTGAGGCACCCTTTTTTACTGCCTTATTTGCAGCTTTTTTTGCGGGCTTGGCGACGGTTTTTTTGGAAACCTTTTTCGCGGACTTGACGACAGCCTTTTTGGCCGATTTTTTGGCCTGCTTTTTTGCAGGCTTTTTTGTGGCTTTCTTGGATGCTTTTTTCTTTCGTGCGACGGCCATTAAAAATTTCCTCCGTGTCTTAGACTTG
>JAGWZD010000035.1 GCA_018968995.1 Bdellovibrionales bacterium | reverse complement strand
TGAGATCAACAATCGTTCGTTCGTATGCAGCCCGTAGTTCTTCGTGCTCCAGAAGTTTTGTGCCATGCAGAGCTCGTTTCACGAAACCGAAACGATTGGACTTAAGCACGTTGCCCTTCAGAGTATCAATAATCAGCCCCCGACGAACCAAGTCGGGCTCAAAGCTTAATTTCTCTACCGGCCAACCGTCCTGAATAAATCGTTCCTTGAGATATTTGTAGGCGCGCTCTTCCCACTTATGAGCGTCATAGTGAATGAGCGTGTAATCCATGTCGTAGCCGATGGCCTGAATAGACCTAAGATTGAGGGTTCGATTACAAAAAAGTGAATGTGGCAAGCGATCAGCTCTCCTCGTTGTTCCTACGTTTATCCTGGATTTATTAATTTCCTGACAAGAGTTTTTGCTGCTTCGGCGCTAATTTTTTAACGAAAAGATAAACTCTAGCTTTAAGGGTTCTCCAGCAGGAATCGGCTGAGTGGCGGTCAATTTGGTTTCTTGAAGAAAATCCATTGCCGCGCGGTCGAGCCGGGAATACCCACTCGTTTCAATAATCGAAATCTCAGTGGCCTGGCCGTTATCGCCCAATTTGAACCCGACCGTCACTTTCCCCTGCTCGCCGGTTTTCCGGGATATCCAGGGATATTGCGGCGAGCCGGAGGGAACCACTAATGACCCAGAAGGTCTCGAGGTTCCACCGCCCCCAGACAAGCGTTTCTTGCTCTCAGGGCGGGGGTCTGACTCCTGGCGGCGCAGTCCTTCCGAAGCACTGGTGCTTTGAGAGGGGCCATCGCCCGCCTCACTCCAGGCAATTTGGATGTGGCTACTGTCTGTACGCGAGCCCAAATTTAGGGTGGAGTCCGTCCATGAAGAGGTCTTTCGCGACAGCAACACTACTGCCCCTAAGAGTAAGAGATGAATCGCGATCGATCGATGAATCGGAGAAATAAGCTTTTTCATGACCCTCAGAATTCCTGCATCACTCCCACGTAGAGCGATCGAGAGGCAGTCTGATATCCCGCTACCTCTTCGTATCTCTTATCGAGGATATTTTCGATCTTAGCAAACGCCGCTGTATTTTTAAGAAACTTCCAGCTGCTGTCAGCGCTAAAGGCTGTAAATGACGGCATACGCACCGTATTGGCCGAGTCGTCAAAGCGTGTGCCGGTAAATCGTCCTTTAAAATTCCACTGAAAATTTCCGCCGTGAGTGCCCTGAAGTGAAATGGCGGCTGAATGAGTGGGACGTCGGTTGAGCTGCTTTCCGTTCTCTAGATTTTTCGCTGAAAGAAATGTGTGACTCAAAGTGAGATTCAGAAAGGATCGAGGTTTCCATCGAAGAGCCGACTCTAGTCCTTGATTTTTTGCGGCCGAGATATTTTTGTACCTGTAGTTATCACTCGAATCGCCGAAGATGAGATTACTGAAGTTTATTAAGAAATAAGTGGATTGAATCTCAATGAGACTTCCGAATTTTTGCTGAATCGTTCCCTCATAAGATTGGCTGACCTCTGCATTGAGACGAGGGTTTCCATAGGTTGAAGAATGGATTTGGTCGAGGCTGGGGGCTGTAAAGCCTCGTCCAACGCTTGCTTTAAGAGTGGTTGCAGACCTCGGAAAGACATAGCCAGATCCTAAGCGGTAGGTGAACTGGTGGGTGGTGCCGTGGAAAACGTCGGCTCGGATCGCTGCGCTGCCAAAGACATTACCGGATCTCCAACGGTTTTCAGCAAAGGCGCCGGTAGCAACCTGAGCTTCCGTCGGCATTTGGGTTAGTGTTCCGTTATATTTTTCTTCAATTGAGGCTCGTTCTATTTGGCTGTCGATACCAAAAATCCAAGTGATGGAATCATTCCAAAAAATACGATTGAGCTGCTCGAGCCGGATTCGGTTTCCTTGGTAAACTCCATAGTCCTGTCGATTTTCCGTATTCCGCTCCGATTGGAAATAGGAAAGAGAGATCGAAGGCTCCCAGTATTCCGCGCCCGAATACTCAAGCTGTAATTTTCCCGATCCTTGTGACTCTTTTTGGGGATAGTTGGGATCTTGGCCGGCGACCCCGCCAGAGTAAGGCACATCAGATTTGGATCGGTATCCACGCAAGGCCCCTTTGAGGGACCAGGTTGGAGATAGGGGACTAATGGAGCTTAAAGTGAGGGATTGCCGTGAAAATCCGTTATTTTTCGCACTACCAGGGGGAACCGAAGCGGATGGAAACCCGGTGCTATCCTCTATCGACGCTCCCAGGTTGAGTCGCGTTTTTTTTATTACCGCTGAGTGAGTGGCGCTCAGTCGTTTAGTATTGAAAGATCCATATTCCGCAAAAACGGCAGAGCGGTCGCGGAATTCCTTCTTGGTAATGATGTTAATGACGCCGCCGGTAGCATTCGATCCATGTACCCCACTGCTGGATCCGTTGAGAATCTCAATTCTTTCCACTTGATGAGCACTGAGCCTGCCAAAGTCATAGCTTCTTCCAGGAGCTGAGGGGTCGTTCATCAGAACCCCATCCATTAACACTAAGGTTTGTTGAGATCCTGATCCTCGAATGTAAACCGAGCTCAACTGGCCGACCCCGCCTGAGTTGACCACCGAAACGCCTGGGACGTCGCGCAAGAGCTCATACACCGCGCGCCCCGATTGACGATCGGACTCACTGGGTTCGATGACCGTAATGCTCTGACTGACCTCTGCTTCGGGGGTTTCGATTCGACTCGCCGTGATGACTACTGGTTCGATCTGCACTTGGGCAAAGGCCTGAAGATTCTTGAGCCCAGCAAGCAGCGCTACGAACAGTAGGCGAGCCTTGAAGTGACGAATTTTTGAAGTCATGAGCCCAGAAGTGTATCGACCGATTTCTCAATCGATTCTGGCGTTGTCGTGGGGGCAACTCGATCAGCGACTCTTCCATTGCGGTCGACTAAAAACTTGGTGAAGTTCCATTTGATGCTCTCGCTACCCAGAACCCCAGTCGCCTCTTTTTTCAGGAACTGAAATAGGGGGTGAGTGCCAGGTCCGTTGACTTCGATCTTTGAAAATAAAGGAAAGCTGACATTGAACTTGGTGGAGCAGAACTCCTTGATCTCGGCTTCAGAACCTGGCTCCTGGCCCCCGAACTGATTGCATGGAAATCCCAAAACCACAAAACCCCTACCTTTGAATTTCTGGTAGAGAGCTTCGAGACCCTCGTATTGCGGGGTGAGTCCGCAGGCACTAGCCACGTTGACTATGAGCAGCACCTTGCCCTGAAAAGGTTTTAAGGTTGTCAGATTTCCGTCGATATCTCGTAC
Organism: Bdellovibrionales bacterium; assembly: GCA_018968995.1. Classification (GTDB taxonomy): domain Bacteria; phylum Bdellovibrionota; class UBA1018; order UBA1018; family UBA1018; genus CAIOHW01. Next base: position 7,711 of record JAGWZD010000035.1, on the reverse strand, counting down.
TTCAAAGTCATAAATCTTCATGGCGACAGTCTAGTGTAAAGGGCTGAAGATTGACAAGAAAACGTCAACCCAGGACACTGTTGAATGGAGGAAAACTCGTGCTGAAACCTCGGCTAGCCGCCGCAGTTCTGCTTCTGGCTCTATCGATGGGGGGATGTAGCGCCCGCACAGGTTCTGTCACGCCCCGCATGATGGGGCTACTGAGCAACCTTCCCTCGGTGACGCCGGTGCCGACTCCGATCAGCACGTTTCCAACACCGACAGCCACGCCGGTCGAGGCCAGCACCGATGTTTTGCTCGACTCCTATCAAGTTCCTGTTCGATCCATTGAGCTTGTCAGCACGGCAGGAGAGTACTCTGAAATTTATCGCTGCGATAAAGACACTAATGATGGATGCCTCGTCGATCTGATGACTGGAACCGATCGCGACCTCTTGTCGGCGAGAGCTATTCCAGTTGATGAAGGCACCTATGACCAGGTGGTCATTCGAACTTGTCTGGAGGAAGGAAGTTACCAGTTTCAAGTGAAAGGCTCTGCCTCGATTACTTCGGGAACTCAAACGGGTACCTATTCAACCCAGACAGGGTCTTATCCCTGTATGAATTGCGATCCGGGCCTGACAAGCTTGACGGCGCGACAGTGTGCTTACCAATTTGAGCTCGAGGCTCCTCTCGTAGTTCAGCCTGACTCGAAGACGGTTTTAAGTTTTTATTATGAACTGCGAAATTTGTCCTGGATGGCGCTGAAGTCTTCAGTGACCACGCCACCAACTCCAGCCGCATGGTCGAGTTCCGGATGCACTGGAAACGCATCAGGTTCGTATGACTCGACTCACCCAGTCTTTCTTTGTGCCGGCTTTCCTCAATTTCATGCTCGAGTGGGAGAGGCTCCAGTTCAGGAGCGGTACCTGATCAATAATCGGGCGGTTTTGGGTCTCTTTTTTGATCCGAGTGACTACTGGTCCTCCATCAAAACGCCTTTAGGTGGGTATCTTCGTCGGTATTACGGATCGGAATCTCCAGCTGGAGAGGCCTTTAATTTTGGTGTTCCTTTAAGAAGGATTTCTCGAAAATCAAACGGTGATTTTACTTTTGCCGCTGAAGGAGCGACTTCATCGAGTAGCTCTTACTTTCAGAGCACCAATTTTCCTGGGGATCTAAATGTGACAGATAACACCAGTGATACTGGAACGTTTACGGGAGAGCTTTCTGGCTCAACGGTGAATCCCTATACCGTCATGAGGCTCGAGTAAGCCCTCTCGACCCCACTCACATATTTCGTCGATACTGTCCGCCTACTCCAAAAAGAGCCTGAGTGATCTGACCCAGCGAGCAGACCTTCGTGGCTTCCATCAGCTCGTCGAAGATATTGCGCCCTAGCGCCGCAGCCTGGCAGAGCGACTCCAGCCGCTTTTGGGCCTCAGGGCGATGACTCTGGTGAAGCTGAGCGAGCATCTGAATCTGAAATTCTTTTTCTTCAGTGGTGGCACGGATCACTTCTCCGGGCGGCACCGTGGGTGACCCCTCAGCCGATAGAAACGTATTTACCCCAATGATGGGGTATTCGCCGGTGTGCTTGAGGGTTTCATAGTGGAGCGACTCCTCTTGAATTTTACCTCGTTGATACATCGTCTCCATCGCACCTAAGACGCCCCCTCGCTCGGTGATGCGATCAAACTCGGCCATCACGGCTTGCTCAACAAGATCTGTGAGTTCCTCGATGACGAATGAGCCTTGAAAGGGGTTTTGATTCTTCGAGAGGCCCAGCTCGTGGTTGATGATCAGCTGAATGGCCATTGCTCGGCGAACTGAGGCCTCAGTGGGCGTGGTAATCGCTTCATCAAACGCATTGGTATGCAGCGAGTTGCAGTTGTCGAAAATGGCATATAGTGCCTGCAGAGTGGTGCGAATATCGTTAAAGTCGATTTCCTGAGCATGCAGCGATCTGCCTGAAGTTTGAATATGGTACTTCAGCATTTGCGAGCGCGAGTCTGCACCATACTTGTGCTTCAAGGCTTTTGACCAAATTCGACGCGCCACTCGACCAATTACCGAATACTCAGGGTCCACTCCGTTCGAGAAAAAGAACGAAAGGTTTGGAGCGAACTGGTTAATGTCCATGCCCCGAGACACATAGTATTCTACGAAAGTAAATCCATTGGCGAGAGTGAAGGCGAGCTGAGTGATGGGGTTCGCCCCTGCTTCGGCAATGTGATAGCCAGAAATAGATACAGAGTAGAAATTCTTTACTCCATAGCGAATGAAGTAGTCCTGAATGTCGCCCATCATTCGGAGTGCAAATTCGGTCGAAAAAATACAGGTGTTCTGGGCCTGGTCTTCCTTCAGGATGTCGGCTTGAACGGTTCCGCGCACCTGAGTGAGAGTCTTGGCCTTAATCTTGTCGTAGGTGTCTTTTGGAAGAACCTGATCTCCAGTAACGCCTAAGAGCATGAGCCCAAGTCCGTCATTACCCTGTGGAAGCTCTCCTTGATACCGAGGACGCTTCAGGCCACGAGATTTGAAGATCTCTTCGATCTTCTGCTCGACCGTTCCAGTAAGCCCATTCTCGCGAATGTAGAGCTCACATTGCTGATCGATCGCGGCGTTCATGAAAAATCCCACAAGCATTGGGGCCGGTCCGTTGATAGTCATCGACACCGAGGTTTTCGGATCGCAGAGATTGAAGCCAGAATAGAGCTTCTTGGCGTCATCTAAACAGCAGATCGACACACCAGAATTGCCAATTTTTCCGTAAATATCGGGTCGCCGATCTGGGTCAAAGCCGTAAAGGGTGGTGGAGTCAAATGCGGTCGAGAGACGTTTTGCTGGCATTGCCCGAGACACATAATGAAAGCGACGATTCGTCCTCTCTGGGCCACCCTCTCCAGCAAACATTCGAGTGGGATCTTCACCTTCCCGCTTAAATGGAAAAACGCCAGCAGTGTATGGGAACTCACCGGGAACATTTTCCTGAAGGTTCCATTTCAGAATATCACCCCATCCACGAAAGCGAGGCAGCGAGACTTTTGGGATCATCAGATGAGATAAAGATTTGGTGTGGGTGTCCACACGCACTTCCTGGCCTCTTACCTTGTAAATGAAGACTGGATCGCGGTAACGGCGAACCTTTTCAGGCCAATGTGACAGAATTTCTAGGCACTCCGGATCGAGCTTCTTTTCCAGTTCAGAGGCTTGTCGAGAAAGTGCGTCTCGAGCGGGACGAAGCTCTTCTGAGGGAGGCAATGCTGCGATGGCATCGCGTACTGCTTGAAGTTGGTGAGCTACTGCCGACTGAGCTACCGACCAATCATCGTATCTTCGGATGGTTTCGGTAATTTCCGAAAGATATCTCGTCCGCTCAGGCGGAATAATGTGTATCTTTCTAGACTCCTCGCGAGTGAGTGCGAGATGGGAAGAAAAGACTGTACCCGTCTTTTTTGAGATCGTATCGATCAGCACGCGGTAAAGACGATTCATTCCCGGGTCATTAAATTGTGAAGCAATGCTGCCGAGAACGGGAAGGTCCTCGTCTGCACCCTCAAAAACCTTATGATTCCTTCTGTATTGCTTACGAACATCCCGGAGAGCGTCTTGGCCGCCGCGCTTATCAAATTTATTTAGAGCAACTACGTCAGCAAAATCGAGCATGTCGATTTTCTCGAGCTGAGTTGCCGCGCCATATTCCGGAGTCATCACATAAAGCGAGACGTTCGAGTGCTCGGTAATTTCGGTATCGCTCTGCCCGATGCCAGAGGTTTCTAGCACCACCAGATCAAAACCCGCTGCTTGAGCTAGAGTGAGTGCTCCTTTCACATGCTTAGAAAGAGCAAGATTAGCCTGCCTCGTTGCGAGAGATCGCATGTAAACATTCGGATGATGAATGGAGTTCATTCGAATGCGGTCGCCAAGCAATGCTCCGCCAGTTTTTCGTTTTGAAGGATCTACCGAGATAACGGCAATGCTTTTCTCAGGAAAATCGAGCGTGAATCGACGCACGAACTCGTCAATCAGAGAAGACTTGCCGGCCCCACCGGTTCCAGTGATTCCCAAGATGGGTGCCTTTTTTTTGCGCTGCCCAGCCAGTTGATCGATCGCTTGAATCAAAAGAGCGTTTTCTTGTGGGGCGTTTTCAAGAGCTGAAATGGCTTGTCCGAGTGCCTTTGATTCACGCGATTGAATCGACTTTAAGAACTGCTCGAGAGCTGCTCCAGATTGAGGAAGGTTGAGGCCCGTGGGCAAATCGCTTCGCTCTAAAAGGTCATTAATCATGCCTTGAAGCCCCAGAGATCTTCCGTCATCAGGAGAATAGATTCGGGTGACTCCTGCCGCCTGAAGTTCAGAAATTTCCTGAGCGAGGATCACGCCGCCTCCACCCCCAAAAATCCGAATGTGAGAACAGCCTCGCTCCTGGAGAAGCTGAACCATGTATTTAAAGTACTCGACATGTCCTCCCTGGTAGGAGGTCATTGCAATAGCCTGAGCATCTTCTTGAATGGCGCACTCGACAACCTCGGCCACCGAGCGATTGTGCCCCAAGTGGATGACCTCTGCGCCGCTTGCCTGAAGAATTCTGCGCATGATGTTGATCGCAGCGTCGTGACCGTCAAAAAGAGAGGCCGCAGTGACCACGCGGATCTTGTTTTTTGCCTGGTAAGCTGCCATTTCAGGGTGAAGAGCCATGACTTCTGAATTACCAAAAAACCCGAAAAACAGCGAGCTTGTCGAGGGCCAGGATGAAAACTTCTTGGGGGGCCTGCCGGCAAAGGCAACGTCAGAGATTGAGGCTCTGCATCGTGCCGCCTGCGAGGCTCAGCAGCTGTTTTATCTCGATCCGATGACCGGATATTCGGTCACCACGCGCTTTGCCCATCTTGAGCGAGGGTCTTGCTGCACGAATGGCTGCCGGCACTGTCCTTACGTGGAGGATATGCTGGGTAGAAGTTTGGCGGTGCCGGAAAAACCGGTTCGAATCATCTCGCTTTGTCCCTCTCAAACTGAAACTTTGTACGCCCTGGGTCTGGGGGATCGAATTGTGGGATCCACCCGTTACTGCGTGCACCCTCAAGAAGAGACCCAGAAAACGGTGCGGGTCGGGGGGACAAAGAAAGTGGACCTCGAACTCGTTCGTTCACTTCGTCCAGATCTGATCATTGCTGAGAAAGAGGAAAATCCTCGAGAAATGGTGGAAGAGCTTTCCAAAATTGCTCCAGTCTATGTCACCGACGTGACCGACTTTGCCTCGGCGCTAAAAATGATCGATCGCTTGGGTGGCCTGACTGGATCAAAAGTCGAAGCTGCGAAGATCTTGCGTGAAATTCGGGAGAACTGGAGAGGTCTTCCACGTTTCGAAAAGCCCCTGCGAGCGGCTTACTTGATTTGGCGTAAACCCTGGATGGTGGTGGGTGCGGGCACTTACATCGGCTCGCTTCTGAAAGAGGCGGGTTTGAGCTCCATTTTTGAGGGACATTCCTCATCCCGGTATCCTGAGGTGACTGAACAGGAGCTTATTCAGGCTCGACCAGAGATTGTTTTCTTGTCCTCTGAGCCGTTTCCCTTTCGGGACTCTCATGTTCAGGAGATTCAGGCCCTATTACCCGAGGCTCGGGTGGTGCTCACCGATGGAGAGCTTTGGTCGTGGTATGGCTCACGGATGCGTCAGTTCCCGAAGTTTCTGGAGCGTTTGAAGGCCTCGCTATCTCTCTGATTTTATAAGGTAAATAATCGAATTCATTTAAGTTTTCTGGGCCTTAATCCGATAAGGAATTGATGATCCGTGGAGTCCAAAAACTGGTTCTGCTGGGCCTGCTTGCGGCTCAGGTGTCTGGCGCATTTGCAGCGAGCCCCTGTGTTGAGCTTTTTTCAAAGCTCAACACGAGTGACGATGCCGTCGTAGCCCAGTTTCGAAAAACTGGTCTCAAGGGACTGAAGCGCGCGGGCCTGCTTCATCTCGAGGGTACTCTACAGGCCAGTCGCGTGGCTTCTTACTCTGACCGCGCCTTGTTGAAGTCCGATATTTTGGCCTATTACGAAATTCAGTGTCTGAAATATCAGTCGAGCTGTAAGGAGCTAACGACGTGGTGGTCAAAAAACTCGGGGCAGTTTCTTGAGAATCCCAAATACCTCGAACTTTTTGGCAAACCCTCACTCACGCTACGTGAGCTGGCTGAGCTAGCCTCGAGTCAATATTATCTCCAATTCGGAAAGACCAAAGGTCGGGCCTGGCAAGACACGTTTGCGTGGATGTTTAGCCCTCGCGCGATTGTGGCCACCGTGGGGGCGATCGGGGCCTCAGCGGCGGTGAAGGTGTTTGCCACCATTTACAATGCGGCCACCCTGGGCACGATGATGAAGCTTTGGAATAGCTACACGGATGCTGCAGTTGCTCCTTTAGAGGCTTATCTCAAGCAAGCAGGATCGGTTCAATTTGCCGGCCTCTCGAAAGACCTTCAGGAATGGCTGATTCATCGGGGTCATTTGGTACAGGATCTCCAGGAATTGAAATCTCGCGCTGCTCAGGCTGAGAGCAAGATTTCAAGAGCAGGAGAGGGAGCGCCTGAGGCTCGTCAGCTTTGGGAGGAATTCCAGAGTTACTTTTACGGTAAATTCATGGCCTTTAATCAAAGCCTTCCAGGGAACATGCGTGATGGCCGCGCCTTTGTGTACGCGGCAGAGTTTTCTGAGCCTCTAGCGATTGCGAATTTTATCTCCACTCGTAATGAAAGTTATCGGGCTGGACAGCGTTTGGTTCGGGAACTCGAAGCAAAGATTGCCTCAGGCTCAGCCAGTGCCGCAGATCAAACCGATTTAGAAGATCAAAAGAGGTATCTGGAGATTCAGAAAAAGCAGATCGCTGCGGGTCTCGCTGTGTTTTTGATTCGCAAGTACATGTATCGAGACGATATCTATCGACCCGTATTTCAAAAAGATCAGCAGTTACTGATTCAGATCGATCAAATGCAGCATGATCTCCTGGAGGCTCTGGGCTTTCAATATTTCCTGAAGGAGTACTTCTCCCAGCTGAAAGATGTCTTTAGGCAATACGAGCTTGTGTTTCAAGCCGCTGACATTCAGGCTCAGCAGGAAATTTCAGCAGCTCAGAAGGCTAAGCCGGCTCAATAGCCGCTATCCAGCGGCCATCTCTAAGAGCTCTGCTGCATTTTCTAAGCTTTTTTTCGTAAGCACTGCTCCACCTAACATTCGAGCCAACTCCTCTTTTCTGTTTTTCTCGGCAAGCTCTCGCACTTCAGTGACCGTTCTTTTGCCTTGAACCGATTTGTAGACCACCAAGTGGTGGTCGGCGAAAGAGGCCACTTGTGGCAGGTGAGTGATGCACAGCACTTGGTTGTGGGCAGAGACCGCTTTGAGTTTTTTACCGACCTGAAAAGCCGTCTGTCCGCCCATCCCTGCGTCGATCTCGTCAAAAAGGTACACTCCGATTCCACCACGATCTGAAATCACTCGACGAATGGAGAGCATGATTCGAGAAAGCTCTCCGCCCGAAGCGATTTTCCCCATGGGCTGAGCCAGCTCCCCGCGATTGGTGCTGACCATAAATTCGATTTCATCGGCGCCCAGGGCGGAATAGTGTTGGGTTTCATTTTCGTAGCTTCGCAGCTGAATCTGAAACGCAGCATCAGCCATATTGAGCTCTCGAAGCTCGCTGGTGACTGCGTTCGATAGCTTGGCAGCACTCCTTGCCCGCCCTTGAGAG
>JAGWZD010000424.1 GCA_018968995.1 Bdellovibrionales bacterium | reverse complement strand
TATCCTCTCCCAGTTCCGGAACAATGGTCGCCAAAGCACCGTTCTCGAGTTGAGTGACTTTGGTCATTTTCACAGTCCAGTTTCGGTGGGTATCAGTTTCGAATTTAGGATCGGCAAATGAGTTGATGTGCTGAATTTTTTCCTCAAGAACGTTCAGTACGGTCTTAGAATCCTGATTGAATCCCCGAAGGAGCTGCTCGGTGGCTTCATCTGGTTTGAAGAAGGCAATACTCGTAACCGCCTTGCCTTTGGTCGGCGGTGCAACTTGAACAAACTTCAGATGACCAGTGCGAGTCTCTGTATGGGCAAGACCGCCGAATCCAATCGCCGAGTCTTTGTAAAGTTCAAGAAACGTACCGTTGGGGTTATCTAAAAATCCGGGGAGGGCAACCCACTCCTTTCCAGCTTTTTCCGAGATCGATAACTTCAATGCCTTGGTAAAAGATTTGTCTTCTCGACTTAGCCGCGAGAGAATTTCCTCCGCAGCTTTACGGGAATCGGCTGATGAAAGTTCAAGATTAACTTGCAGCGGCCCGTTTGCAGGATTCCAGCGTCCCTCAAGGAAGGATCTTGGCATCGCTACCGTCGGACGCAGCCCGGCGTTCTCTAGCTCAGAGAGAACCAACAAAAATTTTCTGTCAGCGAGATCGATGGATGAAATCAATCTCTTCGTTGTAAAAGATTTTTCATTTTGAACGAACGTCTTCAGTGCTTCGCGGTCTGAGATTCCCCGTGCTTCTGCCTCCTTGAAAAGCTGAAACTTCGAGACCGGATCCCGGGTCGGTGCAGCTTCCTCGATCCAGCGGTAAAGATCATCGCCATCTACTTTGGCAGTGACAACATTGGAAACGCCGGCCTCATCTAAGATCGTACTGATGGCACTGATCTGTGCGTTCCGACGAGCACTGGAAGAGGCCTCGGCCAGTGTTTCACCCTCAACCCCGACTTTGTCAGAAATGAGGAGCATGGTAGAGACACGGTCATTCTTACCATTAAAAACTTTTGCAATATGGCTGGTCTCAACCTCAACCACCTGCGCCTTTTTTGCAGTTTGCTCCAACCATTCTTTCGTTTCCTCAAAAAGACTGGAGACGGTGGTAACCACATCAACTTTCTTTGCCACCTTGGGAACGAGGTGAGGCTTAAGCGCGTGCTTGGCACCATCTGGTGACATCGCGGTTTTTGGCATAACGAGGTCACCAACCTTCAGGTCTGACCCCGGCAGTGCCCCTGCTGTTCCAATGTAGGAAATGGTCGTGTGCTCAGTCGCCTTGAGTGCCTTGGCGATTGGCAGAACTTCATCCCCCCACACGTTGGAAAAGACTCGCCAGCGCTGAGGCTTTCCGTTGTCGCCAGCGAGGATCACGTCCGCCATCTCATAGCTACCACGGTCGAAATTAAAAACCGTCGGCGACAGCGAGGCCGGCAACACCGACTTCGCCGCCTCAAAGAGCTTATCGATCCCCGAGGCATTCTTCATCACGAACGTATTGAGATTCGCTTGGTTCTCAATCGCTTTGTTGAGTAGTTTTACAGCTTCAGGTGAGAGGAGCTTTCGTAGTTCTGTGGAGGATTTTGCATCGGCATCAATCAACGCCCGTATCTTCCCCAGACTTCCAATGGTTCGCTCAAAGGCACCCTTCTGCCCGATTAGGACGTGATCAGCTTTCGGGAGGGTTTTAAGCACCTGCGTAAGTGTAGCCTCTTCGTTCGCGAGCTTCTGGATCGCATCTCCCACTACTTCAAT
>JAGWZD010000423.1 GCA_018968995.1 Bdellovibrionales bacterium | reverse complement strand
GCACACTGCCAATATCGGCTTGCACCTTAAAGGTTCCGCGGATGTCAGGGAGCAGGGTGATCTGCTTGGTCATTTTACCATCAATGTTGACTCGCGGAATTCTCGCTTGGATTCCCGGAACCCCGATACAAATCGAGCTCATCAACTCGCCGCCTCTGGGATCCAGCTTTAGAAAATAGGTATCCCCTAACCCCGATGACACTGGCACCCACGCCTGGCTTAAACTATCTAGAGACTCTAAAGGAATCGACCCTTGAATTTGCTGACGATCGATAAAAACAGATGCAGTACTCGCTTGAGTCGAGTAGCTCACACCATCCTCGCTACCCCTCTGCGCTGGAATCGGAATTCTCATGAGAAGCTTCGACGATCCGCTCACTACGCGGCCAATAGGAAACTCCCCGCAACGGTACTCGTTGTTTCCTACTTCAGCACAACGGTCACGCCTCACAACAGTTGAAACGGCTTGATTCCAGCCTGCTGAGAAAAACTGAGAAATCTGACCGAAGCTTATCAAAATAGGAAGGCTTTTTTGGTAGACGGTTTCTTGACCAGGATCAGGGGTTTCCACGGGCGCTGGAGCTGTCGGCTCACGGTCTTCAGCCGGAACCGGGTTCGCTGTGGAAACTCTATCCGAACTCGACACGGATGTTGCCAGCATCATTCGACGACTCTGAGAATCGCGAGCAGTATCCATTCGGCCTTGAGAGATACAGCCTGAAAGGACGGGAGTGAGGCCCAGAGTAAAAAAAGCGATTTTTTTAAACAATGACCCTGATCCCCCTGATTACAGTCTCAAAGCAATGACTGTTCCAGGTGCAGGCGACCTCTCCGCTGAAGGCGGAGGTCTTAAACTGTCTAAAGATTAGACAATGAGCTAAAAATCGAACCGAGGATTTGGGGTTCTTTCTTAGATTGTATTTCGAATAATTTCGTCAATGGACGTTTGTCCCGACCACACCTTATTTAAGGCCTCAAGGCGCATCGAGCGAAAACCGTTTTTCTCAATGTACCTCAGAATCTCTGTCTTCGAGGCCCGCTCGGTAATGGCCCGCCTCATCTCATCGTCGGGCACAAAAAGCTCAGCAATGGCAAAACGTCCACGATATCCTGTCTGTCGACACTCGTCACATCCGGACGCCTTAAACCACTTCCGGCCTACCCAAGAGGGGTCCCGAATACCTGGCGGTAAAGTAGCCAATAGATCTGCTGTGACTTCTTGCTCTTGCTTGCAGAAAGGACAAAGGCTTCGAACCAGTCGCTGTGACATAATCGCCAGAACAGCGGAGCCAATCAGGAAGGGTTCTACGCCCATATCCATCAGCCGATGAACGGTGCTCACAGAATCATTTGTGTGAATCGTGCTAATGACCAGATGCCCTGTCAATGCCGAGCGAATCGCTGTATCGGCCGTTTCTTTATCACGAATCTCACCCACCATAATGACGTCGGGATCATGTCGGAGAATGTTTCGCAATAAATCAGCGAAATGAAGACCCGCCTTCGGATTTACTTGGACCTGGTTGATAATATCGAACTGATACTCGACCGGGTCTTCGACCGTGATGATATTGCTGCCCGCCTCATTGATCTGAGACAGCATCGCATAGACCGTGGTGGTCTTACCGCTGCCTGTGGGTCCAGTCACAAGAACGATTCCGTGGGGCTGACCCAGAAGGTCTTTAATGGAGTCGCTCATCGCTGGCTCAATGCCGATTTCATCGATCTTTACTCGAAACTTCGACTTATCTAAAA
>JAGWZD010000422.1 GCA_018968995.1 Bdellovibrionales bacterium | reverse complement strand
TCGAACAACCCAGCGCCGGAATTGCACCCGCAACTTTTAAAATGTCAGACTGGTCCTCGATCGGCGCCGAGTTTTTGGTGAAAGCACGAGTCACTCGAGAATCTGGAACTCTAAAGCTTGAAGGACATCTCTACGACACCGCAGGTAATCGAACGGTCCTTTCCAAGAAATATGTCGCCGGTACTGCAGAGCCGAAGATCCTAGCACACTCCTTCGCTAACGATATCGTCACCGCACTCACAGGATTGCCCGGAATCTTCCTCACGAAAATAGTGATGAGCTGTGGTCAGAGTGGCCGAAAAGATCTGTTTCTTATGAACTTTGATGGCTCTGATGTGCGACAGCTGACCAGACATAACTCGATCGCTTTTGCCCCCGCATGGCATCCAAGCGGCTCTAAAATTGCCTATAGTGTCTACACCAAGAACGCTTCAAATGTTCGAAATATCGACCTTTATGAGATGGACTTCAGAGATCGAACGGTCCGACTGTTATCTAATCGCCGAGGTATCAATAGCGGTGCGGCTTACTCTCCAGATGGAAGAAAGGTTGCAGCGACTCTCAGCTTTTCTGGAAATCCAGAGATTTACGTTTTCTCGCCGGGAACTCCAAATGCGACAAAAGTAACCCAGTCTTTCGGCTTTGATGTGGATCCTACCTGGAGCCCCGATGGTTCTAAAATTGCCTTTGTTTCATCCCGCAGTGGAATGCCTATGATTTACAGCATGAGCGCTGATGGAGCGAATGTGCAGCGCCTGACCTTTGCAGGGCGCTACAACGCCACTCCGTCTTGGTCTCCTACGAACAACAAAATCGCTTTCGCGGGCTGGATTGATGGTCGTTTCGATATCTTTATTATGAATCCCGACGGCACCACTATCGAGCGCCTGACCAAGAACCAAGGAAACAATGAAGACCCCAGCTTTAGTCCGGATGGAAACTTTATCGCGTTCAGTTCCAACCGCACAGGTCAGAGTAATATCTATGTGATGAATGTGGATGGAACTTTTACCAAACGCTTAACCTATGCTCGAGGAAACTGCTCGATGCCGAAATGGTCCTCTCTCGCGAGATAAAATTAGACTCCGCCTTCGGGCATGATGCGATCTGAGGGTGGGGGTAATGTCAGAATCTGGAATTTACGACTCAACTGAAGCTGAGTCTGAGCTCGAATCAATTGCTGAACCGGAAGGGCCTTTCGAGTGGGAAAGCGAGACCACGAGGTAGACACCACCTCTCTTCCGTCATCCTCGCCATCTAAAAGCTCGCGAACTGCAGGCAAAACCGATTGAGCCTGCTCTTCACTCAAGATCACGGCGCCTCCCTCATCTAGAGTATTTAAAACCTCTTCAGAGGATGAAATACGAGTTACAGGACGCCCCACGGCCACAGACAAAAGACCCACCTCATGCCAAATGTTGCGATCTGGGTCGAACATCACCAGATGACGATGGTTATTCATGGTCACGAATTCTCGCAAACCAGCAATGTCTCGCTCACCCAGGGTGACCCCAATAGAGTGTAGCCATGTCACGAAAATCAAGGCCGCCCAAACACCCATCCGTGGACGGAAAAAACTGACTAGCCAAAATACTCCACCCATTGCTCCAACCAAGGAAACCAGCATGAGCTGCCATCCCGAAGCTAAGCCAATTCTGAGGTTCAGCCATGAAAGATACAAAGTGGCCACCACCATCAAAATAGCCCCAATTCGAGATAATAGGGCTGCCGCTCGCGAGCGAATGACTTCAAAGTAGGCGGC
>JAGWZD010000421.1 GCA_018968995.1 Bdellovibrionales bacterium | reverse complement strand
TTACGCCTATCAGTCTAAATACTTTTCGATCCGCGCATTTGCCTCCCCCGTGAATATTCCAGAACGTGGCGCCCCGATTCGAGCTCAAGACGGAAAGTTGATCTCAGCGAATCCTGATGCGGCCATTCAGTATGAGTCTGTTAGCGTCATGAATGCTCAGGTGCCCATTCGATACTCTATCGAGATGCCCGCAATGGAAGACCTGCTGCTGCATTCGAGCGCCCTAGCACAAGTACACTTAGGGCAAAAAAATACGGGACTCTGGGCGTCTTATACCGCGGGCTTTAAACCGATCAATTCACCTGACATCACTGCAGAGGCCACTCTGAAGTTAACGCCCACTGAATACATCGATGCCAAGCTCTACCCTCGAATTACCCGGCATGAGCTCATGATGGTGGAAACAGGCTTGAAAACCCAACGCATCGACTTCTGGGCTTCGCTGATTCGAGAAACCCCAAAGGCCGCTCCAGTGGCTCAAGGACAAGTCGCAGCTCCAATGGGCCCAGCCCTCATTGCCTCTGGCGGATTTGATGCCCGAATTCAATCCTCGACCACACTGCGTGCGGGCATTCTCTCCATCAACGAAAAGCTCTCAACCGCCAGCGACAACGGGGTCACGATCAATCTACCCGGAAGATACCGCTTTAAACGAGCTGCGAGCCTCAACCTAGATTGGCAGGCTCACTCACGACTGCACTACTCTGTGGGATGGCTTCGAGACTGGGGTGGAAATGGCCAGTGGATCTCCACACAAGGCGAATATCGTTTCAAAAATAGTGGATGGAGCCTTGGACTCGGGGCCGAACTCTATAACCGTGCACCCCGCGACAGCTTTTTTGGGCCGTACGCAGGAAATGACCGCGTTGAAGGGAGACTGAGCTATGCGTTCTAAACTGGGTCGTCTAGGTTGTCTCATTTCAACGGCAGTTCTCTTTTCAGGATGTGGAATCCTTGGAAAAAATGAAGCTACCTCCAGAACACTAAGTTACGCCAACACGGGAATGGCCTGCCTTGATGGTTTCTCTGAAACTCTCTTGCAGTACAAAGAAGGCACTCTTGCAGAATCTCAGTGGGCCACTTCTCTGGAGTGTGTGAATTCCAATCTAAAAACGTTCCAGGAGTTCGTCGCTCCAAGTGATCCGCGAGGATACTCCCTCAGTGAGATGCATTTATTTGTGTCGAAATTTCTGCTCACCACGGCGCCCGTATCTCAAGAGATGGTTCAAGGAATTTTTGAATTTAAGGCTGCCCTGCTAGGCGGTCCTATTGACCGAATCTCTCCTGAGGAACTTCAACGACTCCTATCGAATCTTGATCAAATCAAGATCATCACCTCGGATGTTCTTACGGCGCTACGACGCGTCCGAAAAAACCCCAGCGATGAAAACTGGATTGAATTTTCACGTACTGCAAAAGACGCTGGACAACGACTAGCAGCGCTACTTCCCGCTGAGGCATACGCATCCGTCAGCTTGAAGTCCGTTCAGGCGTTTGTGAACGAGGCCCGAAATTTCGGAATAGATCTCGATCCGAGCCTAGCTCAAGCCGCCATGGCAGTAAAAAAGCTACTCGTAGGAGGCTCTGATCAGCAGATCGAACCCGACGCCTGGCGTGAGTTCGCTCGTTTAATAGGCCGAGCCATTGGTCCCGCAAGCATCCTCGCTGACAAGGAAAGTAACTCGAGTCGCACGATCTTTGAACGGCGAGAGCTTTTCACAGAAGTATTAGGCCAAGTAACTCAGCTTTTACGTAGCTCGATG
>JAGWZD010000420.1 GCA_018968995.1 Bdellovibrionales bacterium | reverse complement strand
TCTTTTTCTTGCAAACGTCCGTCTAGTACATACATCCCAGGTAGCTCCCCCTCACCCAAAATTGACATGAACATATCCGTTGAATTTTGTCTAGGGTATTGGATCGCGCTACATAAAACGGAGTCAATGTTGATTTTTATATCGTTCGAAAAATCACACGTGTGGATTATTGGAGGCGAGTCTCCGCAGGAACTAGCACCAAGAGCGAGGGCGTATGTTGATCGCCCGATGAAAGTCCCGACCTCGGCTATCACTCTTGGTTTAAAGTAATTTGTTAGAAGTGCCAACGTTACGCCAGCCGAGAGAGATATGGAGCCAGTGTTGTAGTCTGAGGACTCCCTTAGGGCTTCAAACTGCTTATGTTTATCGAGAATATCTCCTTTCACACGATCAAGAATAAATGACCCATGTGAAAAAATTACATTCCAAAATAAATCAGTGAAAGAAATTCGGCTGATGTTCAAGTTTTTCATTGGATATTTTTCTGATAATTTCTTCCCTTTCCAATGGTGTCACAACTTGAGAGAAATGCCAACTCGCTTTTTTGTTATCGAAGTAGTGTTGAAATCCTTAATTCGACGACGCCCATCGCGTCCGAGATTGGATCTCCTGGTCTGACCACCTCAGGCTTGACTGAAGCAAACCATGGGTAAATTTTTTTTTGTCCGAGCTGCACCCAATTTTGATGGGTAATACAAATTGTTACCGTACCAACTGCGCCTGATAAGGGCACAACTGCTGACGAAATCGACACCACAAGGTTCAGATTTTTTATTAAAGCGGCAACATTGCTAAAATCATTCATCAGGTCGAGGTCTGGCCAACGAAGTATACGAATTCCAAGCTCGCTTTCGATCCGCTGCATCTCTGCTTCGCACTCGCCATACTGCAAGTTGACAAACACTGCCCCCGGTATTGAGAGTACGCCCCGCCAATCCTCAAGCGCCGTATATTTCTTATTTCGAGTAGCTGACTGCTTATGACTGCGCCAGCAAATACCAACTAGCTTCTTATCTCTGAACTCAACTAATCTGCCGGCGAATTTTTCTACGTCTTTAGGATCTGGTTTTAGCAAGGGCGGCGCGTCTCGAAGAACATCTACTGCGCTCATCACCAGTCGTGGTAGCGAGCCGATTGGAAGGTGATAATCAAAGTCACTCATCGATTCCGATTCTGCTCTGACCCTTACCTCAGGCATCGACCTAGAAAACAAGTTCACCAGCCGGTGGTCGCACTCAAGCACGAGATTGTTTCGAACCGATTGCGGTAAGAAGGGTATGAGCGCGGCGAAACGGATCTCGTCACCCACGCCTTGTTCCCGCCAGATCATCAGCTGCTTGCCCGGAGCGAGACTTTGCCCATCCCACATCGGCACCGAAAACTGTCGTTGCGGACCGCGCGCAAGCGAAGCCGGAATTGCAGATGAAAAGCCTTTTTCGTACAAGGTCCAGCCTTCTTTCAAACGCCCGCAGATCAGATACTCGATACCTAGCTGTAGATCGAGCATGTCCGATTGGCGCTGGTTCTTGGCCGCGTTTTGGGCTTTGGCAGTTTCCAGATACTCAAGCGCCACTTGGCTATCACCTGTCCGAGACGCAATCTTAGCGAGATTGAACCAGCCCTCGAATGAGGAAGGGTCAAGCTGCAGACAAGTATTAAACGCCTGCTTGGCCTCATCGAACATCGCTCGCTCTACAAAAGCTGAGCCAAGATTGTTGAAAGCTAGCGCTGAACTTGGATGTTTACTTACCGCCTGAAGGCAGTTTTTCATCTGA
>JAGWZD010000419.1 GCA_018968995.1 Bdellovibrionales bacterium | reverse complement strand
CAGTGCGCTCACCACCGGGAGCGCTTCATTCCAATGAAAGAATACCGAAAAGAGCGCCGAGAATAGCCCCCAAATCCAAGTGAGCGTCCGGACACGCCAGTCATTGCGAGAGGCCAACAGAGACCTTAACCAATAGGATTCACCGAAGTGATCCGCCGACTGAACGATAAAAAACAAGAGAGCAAGCGGGGGAGAAATGAGCCACGAACTTAGAAACAAAGCGATAGCCCCTAAGTAGCGAAGGTAAAACCCGGTTTGACTAGTTCCTGAGGGTCGAAGCAGAGAGTCTAGGCTACCGTGACCCATTCCGGCGGTGAGGAGTCCCAGTGTGGGAACAATCCATACGGCTAGCCCACCCGCCCACGAGTGAAGAGCAAGAGTGGCTGCAAAGGCAAAGACAAAGGGATAAAGCGCCATCAACTGAAAGCCAAACGGCAATTTGGGGAGCGATAGAAAGATCCTGAGCTCTTGTAGAAGATCCGATTTCTCGTCCAAAAAAGAAAACACTGCAGCGGGAGAATTTCGTGAGAAGAGTTGGCTTAAACTCCGGGATACGCTGCTCTTTTTTTCTCGGATCTGCTCCAGCAAGATCGAGTCGTACACTCGAAAACGAAAATCAGAGTATCCCTTGGCTCGAGGCTGACGGAGGGCGTCGAGGTTGTTCTTAAATGAGTAGCCCGTGCTGGGCTTGATGCGAGACGCTGCGCTCCCAATCCCGCAGATCAGGGAGCTTTGAAACGAGGGAGGAAAAAGCGGCTCTACATCCACTCCCATTGGGATCGTGCCCGACTCTATTTTTTTTATTTCATAAACGGGAATGCAGAGCGTCTGCGAGAGGTGTGTTTTTAAAAGCGCTTCGCACTCTTGCATAGAGATTTTCTGCCGCGAGAAGACCGTGAGCTCAACGAGTGCCGATCGCTTTGAGAAGGGAAGTAGGTACACAAAACGCACGTCACCTGCCTGCTCTACTCTAAAATCCATCAGATCTACTCGCTTGGGATCAAAATGCTCCGTAGGAGTCTGGATCTCAAAGCCCAAAAAAATCTGAAGCAAGGCAGCTGGATGATCTGCGGGAGAGCTCAGCACCTGCGATGCAGTGAGGCTCTGGCCTTCGCTGAGTTCAATCCGCGCCTGAAGCTGACTTGATGCGGAGTCTTTGTGTTCATGGATTTTGAGAACAGCAGCAGAAACGCGATGAAATCTCGGATCGAAAGCAAGCTTTTGGTTCAAGTGCAACCCGAGGCGCTCACCCGGGATACTTTCATAAGTATAGGCACCAAAGTCTCTTTCTATTTTTTCACCATCGTTCGTCGTGATCCGAAATTGCTCCCACCGCCCTGAAACAAGTTTGGAGTACCGATGGGGCGGATCGGATTTTTTCTGCCAACTTGAAAAAGTCTTTGTACTTAGGGATTCGGGATTTGGGTCAATGATTGCAATGCGAAGTTGAGGATCAGTGGACTCCGCAAGAAGGTCTGCGGTCATCAGTCCGGCAAGGCCTCCGCCGATAATGGCGATATCAAAATGTTCCACGGTCGTGATCATGGTGGCACTGGAACCCCCGAGAGGGCAAAAAAAAGCCCCACGAACCAGTCGTGGGGCTTTCGTACTGGATCGATTCGATCAGTTAGATTCGCTAGCGGTGACGGCAGCGTTCCAGATGATCACTCCGAAACCGATCTTGTTCACAACATCGGCAAAGTTATAGACGATGTTGAGTGTAGACATGCTGTCAGCAGGATTGCTGCCAGTGAGGTAACCGAAGAAATAGCCGATAGGATA
>JAGWZD010000418.1 GCA_018968995.1 Bdellovibrionales bacterium | reverse complement strand
CCTTCAGGATGGAATTGGGACTCATACTGAATTCATCTAATCCCATCCCAAGAAGAACAGGAACTAAGGGTAATTCTCCGGCCACCTCTCCACACATCCCTGCCCAGATACCAGCGGAATGCGCGTCCTGGATCACTTTATTGACCAATCTCAAAACACCGGGGTGATACGAGTTATAAAGATCATGAATCTTCTCATTCATGCGATCTACGGCACAAGTATACTGAATCAGATCATTTGTTCCGATACTGAAAAAATCACAGTTTTTTGCCAACACATCGGCCATCATTGCGGCCGACGGAATCTCAATCATGATTCCAACAGGAATCTTCTGTGCGATCTTTACGCCTTTGGTCCTAAGCTCAGAGGCCGTTTCAGCAAGAATTCTCTTCGCAGCGAGCAATTCCTCGAGCGATGAAATCATCGGAAACATGATGTTCAAATTTCCATAGACGCTTGCCCGAAGCATGGCGCGAAGCTGTGTCTTGAAAAGATCTACCTGATCTAGACAGATTCGAATGGCTCGATACCCCAAGAAAGGGTTCATCTCCTTGGGCATATCTAAGTAAGGAAGGCTCTTATCACCTCCAATGTCTAGAGTGCGGATAATGACTGGCTTTGAAGATACTGAAGACAAGACTTCGCGATAACACTCAAACTGCTCTTCTTCAGACGGTAGCGTCTCGCGATTCATATAAATAAATTCAGTTCGAAATAGCCCTACTCCTTCGGCGTCCCCTTTTTTTAGAACCTCAATATCCTTGGGTGATCCAATATTTCCCGCTAGCTCGACTTGGCGACCATCTCGAGTGACACTGGGCTTCCCTCGAAGCTGATTTAAGGCATCTTTTAGGGCAGCATGCTGCTGTTTTTGGGTGGAATACCGAGCAATAAGACCTGCTTCGGGGTTAATGTGAATCTCTCCAGAGTCCCCATCAATGATGACAAGGTCGCCGTTTCGGATGGTATGACTCATCACCTTAGCACCGACCACTGCGGGAATTCCTAAAGTTCGAGCCATGATCGCCGTATGGGATGTTCTACCGCCAATATCTGTTAATATTCCCAGCACTCTCGCGCGGTTCATGGTGGCCGTATCTGAGGGCGTAAAGTCATGACCTACTAAGACACAATCTGCCTCGAGCGAAGTGAGGTCTACCGTCTCTACACCTAACAATTTCCGCAGGACTCTCACGGAAACGTCTCGAACGTCCGCCGCACGTTCCTTCATGTAGGCGTTGGTCATTGCCTCAAAAGTCTTCACGTATCTCTGAGAAATCTCATCATAGGCGGCTTCGGCACTCGCCTTTCTGACCGTAATGAGCTCCTTCACCTCGTCAATCATCACGGGGTCCTCAAGCATCATCAGGTGTGCCTCGAAGATTGCGGCTTTTTCTGCCCCCATAGCCTGATGAGCTTTATCACGAATGCGCTCTAAGTCAGTTCTGGATGCAGCGATCGCTCGATGGAGACTCTCAATTTCGATATTAGAGTTATCGGAATTCTTTCGAATAATCGTCAGCTCGGTAGATTGCACCAGCACAGCTGGTCCGATAGCGATACCTGGAGATGCAGCAGTTCCCAAATACATAATCAGGCGTTCGACAGTTCGTGTTCAATAAGTGACGTCAGACGCTCTAATGCAGCGGCCTCATCAGCACCTTCAGTGATCAATGTAAACTCAGCTCCTTTTTCTAAACCCAGGCTCATCACACTCATCACCGACTTGGCATTTACGGCGGTGCCTCCTACACGAATCATGACCTTACAGCTAAATCCGGCCGCTGTTTTTGCAAG
>JAGWZD010000417.1 GCA_018968995.1 Bdellovibrionales bacterium | reverse complement strand
CCTACGGGAGCGAATGAAAGGAAAATGGAATGAGTTTAAGTTGCTTATGAACCATTAGGAGGCACGCCTTATTCGCTTCTGTCGCGGATATCTTCTCGACTTACAACAATTGTTTCTAGGACTGCCCCTTCATTCTTGAGCGAGAATATCCAATCAACCAACTCGCAGTTCTCCGCTCGGGTCTGAACACAATATTTTCTACCTTCAAATCCCAAGATCGACCGAAGGGCAGCGATTGCAACCGCATCTCTTAGTTCACGCTTCTCATCTTCGGTCAGTAGTCCGACCCCCTCGTCGGCCAAGGAAGCTTCATCGTGCTGGATTCCCTCGTAGCTGTTTGACGGCTGATATGGGTGGGTATTGCAGAGCCAAATCGGTGGTCCCTGCATATTCTCACCTAGCCAAGAATAGTCTCGATCGCGCTCTTCGTCCCAGATCCATTGCACATGGCCAACACACGCGCCTTCATCCCACCAGACGAGATCTCCCACACGAATTTGTTGGCCTTCTGGATACCTCATCTTCTGGCTAGATCGTATTGCTGCAACTGGAACCCTCCAGACACCTGCTGGTTGATTATTAAATTGAAAGAGAGGCGTCGCGACTGGTTCAAGCCATGGGCTATCGCTGTGGCATGGTGCCGTTGCGACCGATCCACATTCAGTAGATTACAAATGATGAAAATCAACTCAGACACGGCACCCAAACTCTACATCGGATTCGATGCGCATAAAGAAAAAACTCCACTCGCCCTCGCCGATCCCGGCGCGTAGGGAGATCGGCAGCCATCGCTACGAACTAGTTTAACCATCGGCGCAGCCGGAGCTTCGCTCCCCACCTCCGCAGCACCATTGATTGTTGGTCATCTCCTATCGTGCGATAGAGACAACTTCACGCTTGATTCTAGCTCCGACAGATCTTTCGGCTACTTCAAGGTCATGCTCCGATTGCAACCCGATCCAGAATGCAGCGGATGTGCCGAAAAACCTTGCCAGGCGCAATGCCGTCTCCGCAGACAAACTTCTCCTGCACTTCGTGATTTCTGTAAGTCGCGAGGCGGGAATGCCAGTTGAACGGGATACCGATGCGAGACTTAGTCCCATCGGCCTGATGAATTCTTCCAGTAAAATCTCACCTGGATGGACCAGGGGTAGGTATTTCGATGCGCTCATATTCTTAGTGGTAGTCAATGATTCTTACTTCATGCTTCAAGCCATCTTTCCATCGAAAGATCACCCTCCATTGCTGGTTGATTCGAATGCTCCAGAATCCGGCCAAATTCCCCTTCAACTGTTCAAGTCGATTGCCAGGGGGAACCTGAAGATCCTCGACGATACGCGCCTGATTGATCATGCGCAACTTGCGCCGGGCTCTCTCCTGGATGTCCCCAGGTAAGCCACGAACTCGCAAGCCGCGGTAAATGCTCTCTGTCGCTGGATCGCCAAAACTCTCGATCACCCGTGTAAAATACCGCCTTTAATTATTACGTCAAGCGTAATTACGTGTCGCGATATTTTTATTTTGCCAACGTATAGCACATCCGCCGCTAGGAGCGTGGGAGGAAGTGTATCACGGGGTTGAGGGTGTAGTTATGAATTATCATCGAAACAGAACGGCTCCTAGCGGTTGGATGGTGCGGCTTGTTGGGCATCTTTTTGTTGATTTTTGCGCTCGTCCGCAAGAGCTACCAGTCGCCTCGTCATGAATTGCTCGATCTCTTTAACAGTAGTAAACTTGCCATCTTCCATTGCTCGGACAGCATCGTTAGTTACTGCAACGCTATCGCGCATCATCAAGCTTATGGAACC
>JAGWZD010000416.1 GCA_018968995.1 Bdellovibrionales bacterium | reverse complement strand
GAAAAGGTAAGCTTGGAGTGAGAATCGTGACGCCGTCAATGACTGGGGATGAATAAGGAGTAGTGATGATTTGGACAAGTTTTAAGCAGTTTTTGCCTGTTTTGATTCTGATTATAGTCATCGCCTTTGTTCTCAGTCGACTTCCTAAGGTTGATCTCGGACATTCGCCCGCTTTTATGAGGCGACGTCTTTGGAATTGGCTTCCGCTGGGGCTTACTTACGCATTTCTGTACATGGGTCGGTACAATCTGACAGTGGCCAAAAATGCATTGGGAGATGTCATTTCCAATGCAGACTTCGGGACCATATTCGGAGTAGGTACTTGGGTTTATGGTTTGGCGTTTATCATTAACGGACCTCTTACTGACAGGTGGGGCGGTCGCAGAACCATTCTGATTAGTGCTGTGGGCTCAGCAGTAGCTAATCTGGCCATGGCGCTCGTGGTTTATTTTCAGGTTTCGAACCTCGTACCGGCATTGGTGGTTTGTTATGCCGTGAACATGTATTTTCAGAGCTTTGGCGCAGTATCGATTGTCAAAGTGAATGCAGCTTGGTTTCACTTGCGCGAACGAGGCACCTTTGGAGGGATCTTCGGAATTCTGATTTCTCTCGGAATTTATTTCGCATTCGATATTGGCGGTATGATTGTCAAGAATGCGCCTGTGCACATGGTCTTCTTTGTGCCCATGGCACTTTTGTTGATTTTTACAGTGATTGATTACTTCCTGGTGTTTGATTCACCTGGAGAAGCGGGTCAGAGGGATTTTGATACCGGTGATGCCTCTAGTGGGGATACGGGCCCCCGCCTCGGTGTACTTGAGGTTGCAAAGCTGATGCTCCGAAATCCGGTGATTATTACGATAGCATTGATCGAGTTCTGTTCGGGCTTTTTACGTAATGCGATCATGCAATGGTACGTGATTTTCTCGAAACAAACAGGGCAAATGGATCACTTTATTGCAGCGAATTGGGGACTGGTGCTTTGTGTGGCCGGAATTCTGGGAGGAGTCTTTGCCGGAACGATTTCGGATAAAATTTTTCACTCACGCCGTGGTCCAGTTTCGTCGATTCTTTATGGAATGCTCTTTGTGGGCAGTTTAATGTCCTTCGGCT
The DNA here is from genome assembly GCA_018968995.1 of Bdellovibrionales bacterium. GTDB lineage: Bacteria > Bdellovibrionota > UBA1018 > UBA1018 > UBA1018 > CAIOHW01. Next base: position 695 of record JAGWZD010000416.1, on the reverse strand, counting down.
TTGTGACATCACCTGCGCTGGGTTGGATCATGGGATTCATGTCGCTCGCAGTGATTGGCGTTCACGGAATGCTTTCTGGAACAGCGTCGATGGATTTTGGCGGTAAGAAGAACGTCGGCGTAGCTGTTGGCCTGATTGATGGAATGGTCTATCTCGGTACCGGTCTTCAGGCAGTTGTGTATGGGGCCATTCTTCCCTCAGGTGAGTTGGCTAAAGATCCTGCTAACTGGAAGTATTGGCCCGTGGCGATGATTCCTGTGGCCGCCATTGGACTAGTCTTGGCAGCTCGACTCTGGAACGCCAGAGCTGTGCCTCAGAAAAGGTAGTTACGGAGTCGGTTTAGGGCTACCGTTAGGTTTCAGATTGGGTTTCGGTCTTCCAGGAAAAACCTCTTGAGTGGGATTGGTTCCTGTCTGAGGTGAAGCAGGAATCAACTCTTGAGGCGGAGCGGGGTCGATTCCTGGAAGCAGCACTGGAAGTGCGGGCTCTCCACCCAGTTCGTCCATTTGCATCATGGTGCGGTTCATCGTGTCGACAGCCATCGCTGCGGTGCTGAGCGAGCCTGCTTGTCCGTAGTCGCCGGGTCTTCGGCAAGATTTTTGAGGGGGTTTTGCGGGGATTTTCGGACGTTCGCAATCCATCGTGACGGTTACTACGCAAGTGCCTCCAGTCGAGCTGCATGCCGTTGGGTCTAT
>JAGWZD010000415.1 GCA_018968995.1 Bdellovibrionales bacterium | reverse complement strand
CATATTCTGGCGGAGTTTCACTTAGCGGGCCCGAAAGAGCTGGAAAAAGCCGTAGAGGCCTCGAAAAAAGCAAAAGCCCGCTGGGAGGCGCTCCCCTGGCAAGAGCGCGCTGGGGTTTTCCTGAAAGCCGCGGATCTTCTTGCCGGCCCCTGGCGCGACACTTTGAACGCCGCGACGATGCTGGGACAGTCAAAGAACGTGTTTCAGGCAGAAATTGACGCAGCGTGTGAACTCATTGATTTTCTTCGGTTTAACGCACATTTTTACCGGCAGATTCTAGAGGTTCAGCCCATCTCCGGAGCGGGAGTGTGGAATCACACCGATTACCGGCCGCTCGAAGGCTTTGTCCTGGCGATCACCCCGTTTAACTTCACCGCGATTGCTGGAAATTTGCCTGCCGCGCCGGCAATGCTCGGGAACACGGTAGTCTGGAAGCCTTCCGATACTCAGATGCTTTCGGCTTGGTACACCATGAAGCTTTTTGAAGCGGCCGGGCTTCCTCCTGGGGTCATCAATTTGGTGGCTGCCGATGGACCGCTGACCAGTCAGGTCTTGGTCACGCATCCTGATCTTGCGGGGGTGCACTTCACAGGGTCCACAAGCACCTTCCAATCCATCTGGAAAACGGTGGGCGAAAATATCTCCCGATACAAAACCTACCCACGCTTGGTTGGTGAAACGGGCGGCAAAGATTTTGTGTTTGCTCATCCTTCGGTAGGCAATCAAGGCGCCTCCTTTGATGCCTTGGTGGCGGCTCTTGTTCGCGGCGCGTTCGAGTTTCAGGGTCAAAAATGCTCAGCCGCCTCGCGAGCCTATATTCCACGATCCATTTGGAAAGCGCTTTCAGAAAAGCTTGTGGCTGAAACAAAAACCTTAAAAATGGGCGACACTCGGGATTTTTCGAATTTCGTGAACGCAGTGATTGATGCGCGGTCCTTCGATAAAATTTCAAGCTACCTGAAGGTCGCAGCCTCAGCGCCGGATGCCAAGATTCTTGTGGGTGGTGGCACCAATAATTCGGTGGGCTATTTTGTGGAGCCCACGATTATCGAAACAACGAACCCAAAATTTAAAACCATGGTCGAAGAGATTTTCGGTCCCGTGCTCACGGTATGGGTTTACGAAGACGAAAAAATGGATGAGGCTCTGAGGCTTTGCGATGAAACGAGTCCGTATGCTTTGACCGGCGCGATCTTTGCGCAGGATCGTCAGGTGATTGCAGATCTGAGTTCTAGGCTTCGAAACGCTGCTGGAAACTTCTACATCAATGATAAGCCCACTGGAGCAGTGGTGGGTCAGCAACCGTTTGGGGGCGCGCGAGCTTCGGGCACTAACGATAAGGCGGGATCGGCATTGAATCTGTATCGGTGGCTTTCTCCTCGAACCATTAAAGAGACGTTTTCTCCTCCGGTTAGTTATCGATATCCTTTTCACTCGTGAGTTTCGCGCAAGGCGTCTCGTTTGTGAGAGCTTGCATGAGACGCTAGGCATTTTTTGCACGACTCGAAATTGTGGGTGTTTTTTTATCCTTGGCAGTAAGGTGACACCCTCGATTCGCTCTCAAGCAGTCCACACCGAGATCAGCTTCACACGCGCATGAATTTTCCCGTACACTAGATAAACACAGACGAGCCATGAGGGCTGGTTCGTGTTTGTTCCAGCAGAGCTGTTTGAATCTGGCCAAGGAGGGCCATTTTCTGAATCCACATCGCTTCTTTGCTCGACTTCGTGTTTTTGTTTTTTCGTTCGTGGTCCTGCTCGCAGGACTGCAGTTTCTATCGCAATCGCGCGGTGCTGTCGAAACCGTCAAAGAGCCAG
>JAGWZD010000414.1 GCA_018968995.1 Bdellovibrionales bacterium | reverse complement strand
AGAGGGCTTCTCTCAACTTCATCAACTGGTGGAGTGGAATAAAGAAAACGAAAAATCCAGGCCGTCTCTCGAGAGTTGGATGTCGAGCCTCCGAACCTCCAGCAAAACCGAGGTAAAGAATCAGCTCAAAATAGTGTCGCGCTCTCATGCTACAGTACAGTGTGAGAATTGCCATGGGCCCGGTAGAGATCACCCCTTTGGGTTAGACCCTTTGCCGAAGGTGATTGCGACACAGAGCTGTCTTCAGTGTCATACGCCCGAGCGCGCTCCGGGATGGTATCAGGTTTCAGGTGGAAAGGCTTTACTGGATGAGACCAAGCTCGATGAAAAATTTAAAAAGATGGCCTGTCCATCCGGGGATGATGATGAGCCATGAGCGTCAGATCTGAACCTTATATTTTTGGAATAGAGTCCTCTTGTGATGAGTGCAGCGCGTCGGTGGTCCGATTATCGAAAGATCAACGAAGAGTAGATGTTCTCAGTGTTGCCACATTTTCCCAGATTCAGATTCATGCCCCCTACGGTGGAGTCGTTCCAGAAATTGCCTCTAGGAATCATCTCGAGACAATCAACTCCATGATCGAAAGTGCTCTTCAGCAAGCAGCTATTCGCGCAGACGACATCGACGCCATTGCCGTCACTCAACGTCCAGGCCTTGTAGGTGCGCTTTTGGTCGGAGTTACTGCAGCCAAAACCATGGCCTTTGCGCTGAATAAACCACTCGTTCCAGTTCACCATTTAGAGGGGCATCTCTCGAGTCTTTTTCTCAATCGAGACGAACCCGCTATCAGTCAGCTTCCTCTATTGGCTGCTGTAATTTCTGGTGGCCATACAAATCTTTACGTGGTTCGAGAAGAACCCAAGCGTTGGCCAAAGCAATTCTTATCGGAGGCATTAGTAGGAAAATCTCGCGACGACGCTGCTGGGGAGGCTTTTGATAAAACAGCTAAACTTATGGGATTTCCTTACCCTGGCGGGGTTTGGATCGATCGAACGGCTCAGCAGAAAGGAAATCCAAAAGCCTTCGACTTTCCTCGAGCTCTGCCTCAGAAAGATATCCTGGACTTCTCTTTCAGCGGACTCAAAACAGCCGTCGCTCTGGCTTTGAAGAAGATTCCAGCAGACGAACTGCGGGATCAACTACCCCACCTCTGTGCTTCAACTCAAGAAGCGATCGTAGATGCGATTCTTAGGAAAATGAAATTAGCGGTTCAGCGATATCGATGTCGATCAGTAGCCATCGTCGGAGGAGTTGCCGCAAATTCTCGATTAAGATCTCGACTTGCCGAAGAGTGGAAGTCCTGGGGTATTGAGTCCCCCCCTAGCTTTCCTTTTCCCGAGTTCTGCACTGACAATGCAGCTATGATTGCCGCAGCGGGTGCATTCCGATTTGGTCAGGGCCATTTTTTTACCGGCAAAGAAATGCTTTCTATTGCCGCTCGAGCTTCTGCGACGGATTAACGATTATGCCCGCTCATCCTCGACGAAAAGCCTTTGGACAGCACTTTCTCAAAGATCAGGCACTCTGTGAGCGGCTGACTCAACTCTGTTTAGAAAAACTAAAAAGCACCCACTGCAATAGCCTTCTCGAGATCGGTCCCGGTAGTGGCGCCCTCACTGAGCCGATGATTCGAAAGCTCGTCGATACACCTAGAGTTATTTTTAGCGTCGCTGAAATGGATCGAAAATGGGCTTCCCATTGGAGGGGTGTCGTTCGGGTTTTCGACTCTGATTTTCTAGAGGTTCCAGAGAGCGAGTGGCTGGGAATGCCTCCGCTAGGGATTATTTCAAATCTTCCGTATGCGTCTGGTACGGCGAT
>JAGWZD010000034.1 GCA_018968995.1 Bdellovibrionales bacterium | reverse complement strand
GAGCTGTTTTTAGAAGTTATGTTGACGGACAGACCATTGAGCTTACCCCTGAGCGAAGTATTGCCATGCAGAGAGCCATCGGTAGCGACATCATGATGGTTTTGGATCAATGCGTGCCATCGACATGCGACAGATCTCTAGCCGAAGAGTCCGTGCATCGCACTTTTCGGTGGGCTAAGCGCTCGCTTGAGGCCCGTTCGGATTCACCCCAGTCTCTTTTTGGAATCGTTCAAGGCGCTTGCTTCGAGGACCTGCGACGGATCAGCGCTGATCAGATTACCTCTCTTCCGTTTGATGGCTTTGCCATTGGAGGCCTAGCAGTCGGAGAGAGTAAAGCGGAACGGGAAGACTTCACAGAGCTCACAGCTCAACTCTTACCTCAGGATTTTCCAAGGTATTTGATGGGGGTTGGAACTCCGATTGATCTACTCGAGGCAGTTCATCGAGGTGTGGACATGTTTGACTGTGTCCTTCCGGGTTCACTGGCTCAGCAAGGAGTGGTGTTCACTTCTCGAGGACGTATCGATCTTCGCCGGGGAGTTTACAAATTTGCTGAGGAAGCTTTAGATCCGAATTGTCTGTGCCCCACCTGTGCCAAGTACTCTCGCGCTTATCTTTCGCACTTAATCAAGGCCCGCGAGGTTCTGGGTTGGACTTTGCTGGGCACGCATAATTTACATTTTTATTTCCGGTTAATGAGGGAGATGCGTCAGGCCATTCTAGAGGATACTTTTGCTCAATATTATCAGATGAATCGAGGTCTCCTCGGCCGCCAATCGGACGATGATTATCCCCCAGTTCAACCCCGGCGACGAAAAAAACCTTCCGATAAGAGGCCTCAGCAGCGAGGAGATTACCGAATTGAAAAAGGATCTCTCGGATTAGGGCGAATTCGACAGATTTCTTCAAATGAAGTGATGCATCCCGTGGATGATCCTCGTGAGGAAGCCTCGCGACTTTATGTGGAAGGTTCGGGCTTGCTTCAGCGTCTAGTGTCGGCGCAGAGGGACGAAAGGGTCTGTGTTTGGGATGTGGGATTGGGAGCCGCGACCAATGCAATGGCGGCGATTCGTGCCTGGGAGAGAAACCCCCAGGCTCAATTAACGATCGTCAGCTTCGAGAGGGATCTGGATCCACTGCGGCTGGCTGCTGATTACCCGTTTTTATTTCCACATTTGCGTCATGCTGCACCTTATCTTTTGCTCCAGCAGGGGCGCTTCCAGAGTAAATGCGGTAAGCTAAAATGGACTTTGGTCGAAGGAGACTTTGAAGAGAAATGCACCCTGGTTCCTGAGATGCCCGATTTTGTCTTCTATGATCCATTCTCTGCCAAGAGCAATGATGTGGCCCTTTGGAGAAGTGAATTTTTCGAGCGACTTTTTGGTCTATGGAAGAATCATTCGGTAACCATTGTTTCTTATTCCAATTCTACAGCGATTCGGGCGAGCTGGATTGCAGCTGGTTTTTTTGTTGCTGCTAGCCCTGCTTTCGACGGCAGAAAAGATAGCTCTTTGGTTTTATCTCCACCCGCGCGAGGACAACTGCCTCAGGGGGCAACTTTATTGGGCAAGGAGTGGCTGAAGAGATGGGAGAGAAGTACTGCCCAAGTTCCGGAAGAGCTAATGGAGTTGGGGAGTGAGACGCTAGAGACTTTTCTTTTGCGAGTGCGCAAGCATCAGCAGTTTACTGAATAGCCGATCAATAAACTGAAACAATGGTGTATTCACGAGTTTGAGACGGCGAGATATCAAATTCGAACTCACGGTCAGAAGGGTTTGAAAAGGTGCGACCTACGAGTTCAGAGCCTAAAGGCGATGAGCTGGAGAGAATGTGAATGGTCTTGTCGTCGATCCGAACGGTTCCGCCACCTTGTGTGGGCACAAGAAAGTAGTGGCTGGTTTTTCCAGAACTCTCGATCTCAATCAGAGCTGTTACGGCGATTGAATCCTCTGGGGAAAATCGGCGCAGTTCGAGGTGTTCATAGCGCTGAATCAGTTCTTGTAATTCGGCTGCCCGACGAGCCTGGGCTCCAGCCAGATACGAGGCTTCAATTCCGCGCGTGTCGTAGGGATCTTCTGCCTTCCCCTCTTCGTGAGTGGCTGCCTCGTGTGCAGCCTTCGCAGAGCGCTCGATAGTCGAGAGATCCAGACGAAGGTTTGCAACGACCGATTCGATGATCTTTTGCTTCAGTTCAGTCATTCGCGATGGTCTGTTTTAGCGCAAAAAGGCGGTAATCGTTTCTCGTGTAGAAACATCAATAGCCGGGTTGCTAGCAAGGAAGTTCGAGAGCACTTCTCGAATCTTTGATGCTGGAACGGCATAACTGAGCTCGGTCCAAATTTTTGGGCTGTTGGACTGAATCCAGTCTACCAGATTTCGAGAGTCCTGGGTTTCGCGCGACTTAGGAATTCGGCCAGTCCAAATGATTCCGACCGGCGCTCCGGTATCTCGGTTTACCATGGCGGATCCTGAATCTCCGTGGGAGACATCGCAACCATTCGCGAAAGACCAAGCTTGGTATTCCCCAGGGTTGTACTCGTCTGGGTCACCCATATAGCGAATCTCTGAAGAGAAAACTTTGCAGTCGCTATCTTGGTTAAACATCAGTTTTCTGTTGGGATTGTTCGCGATTCCAAAACCAATCGTCAGCAGGGGTTCGTCGATTTTTAAAGCGTGATCGAATTCGAAATTCTTCCCAATGCTCAAAAGCCCAGGCTCATCCGAAGATGGAACTGAGATTTCAAACAGCGCAAAATCGGCTGCACTCCAGTGTCCGAATACTTTCTTACAGGGATAAGATTTTTTAAGAACCTCAAATCGCACGCTGCCCTGGCAATTCATTGAGGGCTGAACGTGATGGTTCGTACCCATCAGGTGTCGCTCATTGATTTTTCCGAGATAAAAGGCGGTTCCGCCGCCGTAGGACGCAGTTGCACTGGCCGCTCGAATGAATTCAGGCTTGGCTTGATTGAGAACCTCGGGGATCACTGGCTTTTTCCCCCACTCACTGCCGATTTGGTAATCAGAGGATGCGCCTGAAGCGCTTTCGATGAGCGAGTTCCAGGGCACCTCGGGCAGAGCATAAGCTTTTGCTGTAGGAGAGAGAGCCAAAAGAATCGCAATGATCCTACAAACGAGCTTGTTCATGCTTTTAGGCCTACAACAGAAGAACGCTCACTAGCGAGCGTTTTGTGTTCGGATTTGTTAGGCATTCCCCTTTTTTACGCCGTCTTTGAGCAGTCCGATTTCGCGAAGCCTCTCTTCTAAATAGCTTCCGGCAGTGTGCTTTTCGCTCAGGCGAACTTCAGCCCGAGGGTGCAAGAAAAGAGGCATGGAGTAGCGTGGAAGTCTTGATGCGGGGCCCATAGGATTCACCACTTGATGGGTGGTGGATACGTAATAGCCTTTGGAAGCCATCTGTAACATGTCGCCCGAGTTGATGATGATTTGACCCGGATCACAGGGGACATCGAGCCATTTGCCATTCTTATCTTTCACCTGAAGTCCTGGAGCTGTTGCAGCAGGAAGCAGAGTGATGAGATTGATGTCTTCGTGAGCGGCAGCGCGGATGGCGCCCTCTTCTTCTCCGCCGCTCAGAGGTGGATAGTGAATGGGGCGTAGAAGAATTTCGCGACTGTTTACAACCATATCGCTCAAGGGCATCGAGAATCCTTTACGGATATCTGGTGGGCTCTCTTGTTCGATCCAATTCAGAAGTTGCGAGGCCAGTTTCGACATTGCATGGAACATTTCCCAGGTGCGGTTGGGTAATGTCTCTGGAAGCTTGTCCCAAACGTACAGGTGATAGAATTCTTTCAGGTCTTTTTGAGCGACCCCTTTTGCGTTTTCAGTTCGAAATGGGAAGTAGCCAGCCTGTAAGCGCGGATCGAATTTATACTTCAGCTTCTCGTCAGAGGGCTGTTTAAAAAAGTCTTCCCAGTCTTGAAAAGTGTCGGTGATGAGATGGTGAGGGATGGGGTGATTCTTCAAAACGCCGAAGCCGGTCTCATGAAGGCTTTGGGCAAAAAGTTTTGCAGCATCTGGCGAGCGATAATCCACGCTGAGCACTTTCATGGGTACAGTCTCCTTAATCTTTTAATGCGTTGCGTTATACCGATATTTCAGGCTCTTTACTAGCGCTTTTAACGGATACCGCTTTGCAGCGTGAGCGTAGAATTTATGCATATTAATCTTTTTAATATGCATAAAATGTATATTAATGAATCGGGCCAGCTTCTTTAGGGCCTCTCAGGCCAGGAATGGCGTGGGTAACGCCTCATGAGCTGATTGCGGAGCTCGGGATAGACCCGTTCCCAAAATCCAGCGAGGTCTTGGGTGACTTGAACGGCTCGCTGATTCGGAGCCAAAAGGTGAAGGGTGAGAGCAAGTCTACCCGCCAGCACTCGGGGGCCTTGCTTCATTCCAAAAAAATCCTGAAGCCGTGATTCCACCCAGGGAGCATGCCCGAGGCGATACTGGACTCGTGCTCTGCGACCTCCAGCAAGAAGGACATGAGAAGGAGTCCACTCCTCTAGACGAAGTTGCGGTCTGAGCTCCAGAATAGCGCGTTGTATTTCGCTCTCCCAGTCCATTTCAGCAAGCTGTCGATGAGAGAGTTTTTTGCTGAGAGCGCCTGAAAAGAGTTCCGTGAATTTTGGTAAAGACTCTTTCACGAGTCCTTGTTCGCGAATTAGAAGGAGTCTAGCTAGTGTCGACTCGATAAGTTCGGAGAGTTCTCCTGAGACTAGATTTCGAAGGGCCAGCACTAGTTCAAGTCCTGCACTTACTGAAATTTCCTGATCTGGTATTTCCATCTTCCAGGTTTCTTTGAGCAGAAGATTTTCACATCTTTTCCACTCCGTTTCAGAGTTGGGTTCTCGCTCACTTCGCGAGAGCATGATGTTTCCATACCGAAGTTCAGAAACCCAACGCGTGCGGCGATTGGAATCATCCCACCATGGGCCCTCGAACTCAGAGAGTAATCCGGGTTCAAGATCGAACAACCATTCTTCAGGAAACAAAATCCAGCTCTCAATCATTGGAAGAGATCGTTTTTCTGAATAACGAAGCTGTTGCCGCTCTTGAGATTCAAGAGCCACAGCGAACCCTTTTGATCCCCGGAGTTCCGGATGAATCTCTATCGATCCAGAAAATGTCGTTTCCGCAAGAGAACCATCAGGAAGAACGCGCACTACTTGGTCTGGGAAGGCTCTAAGAATGCATTTGGCTAGAAGGTCCTTTTTTGAAGGATTGGTCCTTTTTTCCTCTGAAGAAATCTTCAGGCGTTGAATCTCATCAGACCACTGCTGTACCGCGCGTCTGAGAGCAAAGCCTGAGGGAGTTTGACCTTGCAGAACATCGTGCGACTCTAGAGGGCTGCGTGAGGGAAGCTCTCCCTCAGAAAGATAAGCGGCTAGAGTAAGAGCCGAGGAGAGAGTTTCCTGGCCCGATTTTGCTGCATCGAAAAGGAGGCGCATCAATCGAGGGTGCATCGATAACCCAGAAAGCTTCTGCCCAGTATCAGTAAGTGACGCAGATATTTCTTTCGACGAAAGAATTCCCAGAAGCCACAAAAGACGTGCCGCTGCCTCCCACTGAGAGGGTGGGGGCGACTCAATCCAGGGTAGAGCCGGGATATCTGGTATATTCATGGCTTTTAGATCGAGAAGGACTTGGGCTAAGTCGGCCCGCAGGATCTCGGGAGTATCCATCGCTGCGCGTCCATCAAAGTCTGCACGAGTGTAGAGCCGCTGGCAGATGCCTGGAGCCGTACGTCCTGCTCGGCCTGAGCGCTGAGTCGCTGAAGCCTTCGAGATAGGCCTGGTTCGCAAGGCGGGGATCCCATTCCAATGGGAGTGGCTTGCTTGTCGGTGCAGTCCACTGTCAATGACGGCAGTGATTCCAGGAATCGTAATCGAGGATTCGGCTAGGTTGGTCGAAAGAATGATTTTACGGAGAGGAGACGGAAGCATGGCTCGATCCTGCTCTTCTCTTGAGAGTTCGCCGTGAAGAGGGATCACTTCGATCATTCGCTCTTGAGCTTGCGATTCAATGGATTGCTTTGCTCTTAATATTTCTCCCATTCCTGGTAAAAAAATAAGGATATCTCCAGTTGTTTCCTGCAAGAGCTGATGGACTTGTCTGGCAACCTCTTCGTCTAATCTACGAGTGAGGGGTTCATTGAGATAACGAATATCAACCGGAAATCGTGGCGCCTCAATCTCTAGGCTGCTCGAGGAGGTTCCTAATGTTTGCTGCAGGCCCTTAATGTCTAAGGTTGCCGACATGATCAGAATTTTTAGATCGGGACGTAAGCGGCGTTGAAGATCCAGAAGGCATGTGAGTGCTAGATCTGTAGTCAGGTGACGTTCGTGAAACTCATCCAGCACAACCGCAGCAACCTGACTCAGCGTTGGATCTGTCTTGAGTTTTCTGAGTAAAATACCTTCGGTCAGAAAACGAAGACGCGTCTTGGGGCTTTCACGCTTTTCAAATCGGAACTGATATCCGACCGTTTCCCCAATTTTTTCGTCCATCTCATCAGACACTCTTTGAGCCGCCCATTTAGCAGCCAACCGCCGCGGCTCAAGAACCCAAATTTCCCGACCCTCTGCAAATTCTACTGTTAGCAATGCGGCAGGAACCCGAGTGGTTTTCCCAGATCCTGTTGAGGCCTTGAGAGTGAGGATGGAGGTAGCAGAGAGCGCAGCCAATATTTCCGGCAGGTAAGCGTCAATTGGCAGAGGAAAGTGAGACCTAGACATCATTTTCAGTCCTAGCCTGTCCCGTCGGTCATGACTAGTGTTGTTGAGGTTAGCGGGAAGTGTTATTCTTTGAATCAATAGGAGCCTTATGCCTGTGAAATCGCGATTCATTACGCGCCTGGGTTGGTTTGCGGTAGTCGGAAGCTTTGTGCTTCTGATGGGAGGAGGGCTTCAGCTCGCTATTTATCGCGCAATTCTTGAAAACCCAGATTTGTCTTCAGCAGTAGAGATGGGATTAAAGAAGCAGTTTGGATCGCAGTGGCCCGAGTTCGACATAAAAGGCCTTTTGATGCGGAACGGCTCTTCAAGTGTTGTTTTTGGGGTTATAGGAATCGTTATCGGAGTCGCCTTACTCAGACGGATGGTGTGGGCTAGGATCGCATCCATCTACTTTATTGCACTCATCACCGCAATGATGGTTTTTGCGACGCTCCGGTCACCGGTTCAGATCCAATCGATGTTGTACTGGGCTGGTGTAGCGCTGACGGTGGCCGCAGTTTTTATTCACGCAGGAATTATTAAAAAATTAAGTGCGCCTGAAACTAAATCTGAGTTTCAGAAATAAGCGCCTTCTCTCGCAAATCTACGGGCGGGTGCGAATATTCAAGGAGCACTTTAAGCCAGTGGGGCGACGGGTGAGCCAGGTGATCCGTCTCCATTTTTCTTAACGCTGAAACCAGAGCAGCTGACTTGCCAAAGGTTCTCTTTGAATAGTCATCAGCTTCGTATTCGTGTTTGCGCGATAATGCCATGAGGCCAATGGATAGCACCCTTGAAATCGGTAGATACAAGATGCTCATTAGGAGGAATGCTCCGGCTAGAGAGTATTCCGATAGACCCAGGGTCTGTTGAATCCAAACCGGTGCTCGCGGGTCAGTAAGAAAACGCCCGAGAATCCAGAAAAGTAGACCTTGGGTAAGTACTGACAACAAGATCATCTTTGGAATATGTCCACACTTAAAGTGACCCATCTCATGGGCAACAACGGCAAGAATTTCGTCGGGCTCATGATTTGCAATCAAGGTGTCAAACAGGACAAGCTTGCGTAGTTTTCCAAATCCAGTAAAAAATGCATTTCGCTTGGTGGACCTTTTTGAGCCGTCCATGACGAAAGTTCCACCCATAGGGAAGTCCTCTTTTCTGGCGTACGCTTCAATCGATGAACGTAGCGAACCTTCTGGCAAGGATTCAAACCGATTAAAAAGAGGAAGAATGAGTGCGGGTGCCAGATAGCCCATCACCAGGGACAGTCCCGTTAAGATCAGCCAACACATCCACCATGCATTGGGGCCCATTGCTTGAAAAATATAGAGCAAAAGGGCGAGGATCGGCAGGCCCAGAGTCACACCCAGAAGGGCCCCTTTGATACGGTCTGCAAAAAAAGTCTGTACTGTGGTTTTATTAAATCCGAATCGAGACTCGGTGGAAAAAGTTGAGAACGCCTGAAATGGAAAGGAGATTAGAGCGCGAATCGCGCTGATCGCAATCAACCAAACGGCGCCTTTCCAAATAGTGCTTTGAATGACTGAACCAATTGCTAGATCTAAGCGCTCGAAAAATGGAGATTGAAATGCAACAATCCAAAACAGAAATTGCACACCTTGCTCGGCAAATCCAACCTTCATGTTTTCCTGAAAATAAGATCTTCGGCGTTTGTATTGCTCAGTGTTCGGGAAGGATTTTAGATTGAGCAGCTCGACCATCAGATCGATTAATAGGTTGGCAGCAAGAATGGTTACGATCAAAGTCTTCATGAGACATTTCTCGCAGGTGTTCTTGGATATGCCAAGGCCCTAAGCAGATGGTTTTAGGTTTCTGGATTATAGTTTCGTCGGGCACGCTCTAGTTCTTCAGTGAAGACAGCCTCAAACTCGGAATGCAATCGAGCGAGCGCACGACGCAGAGCTTCGATTTCCATCTTAAGACGGTCCACCTCAGTTTTTCGTTCCATCCTTTCACGATTAAGCCATTCGCCATGAGCCTCGATCTCTCGGTGTAGTAGTTGTATCTCAGATAGAGCCATCTTTTGTGCGGGGGGCATGGCAGATTAGATAGGCAACGGTCGTGCCTACAATTCGTGGCACGAAGAAAGCAATTTCCTAGTCTCATGAGTTCGCACACTGATTCAAAGCCGATGGCCAGCCATTTACCCGTGGGTGAAACCTGGATTGTGGTTGCAAGTCAGTCTCAGGCTAGAATCTTTCGCTATCTTGGACTCAAGTCAGGCCTCGAGCTGGTGGAAAAAATTCAACACCCCGAGGGCCGCCTGCTAGATCGGGAGCTAGGGGCTGACCGTCCAGGGCGAAGTTTTTCAAGCGCTGCGGCTGGTGGCCGCTCCTCTTACTCTGAAGAGCGTACTCCGCACGAGCAGCAGGCTTGGGAGTTCGCACGTCGACTGGCTGGTCGATTAAAAGCGGCCCGTGGCAGAAATGAGTTTCGGGCCTTGATGCTGGTGGCTGAATCAAGATTTCTCGGAATCCTTAAGTCGTGCTTGGATCAGCAGACCCAGAAAATTCTAGTAGCGACCCTGGATCGCGAATACCACCAGAAGTCTTCGAGCGAGCTGTCTCGTCAAATTCAGCAGTACTTGCTTTCGGCCTGAAGACTCGAATCGGTTAAAAAACTGAAGCCTCTACCAGTAATCGTTGGGAATACGGTTCAGTTCTGTTCCAGAAGTACTGGTAAAGTCTGAAGAGAACAGGATTAAAGCCGATCGCTCTCATTTCTGAATAGGCGCGTTCAGGAGTCCATCCTTGAGTCTCGACTCGGTAGAGTCCGATCATCAAGCCTGTTCGATCTTTACCGTGCTTGCAATGAATGAAGACAGGCTGAAGTTCAGGGTTGTTGAGCATCGCTTGAATTTCATCCACATGCCGATCTGTTGGACTGAAAAGTGAGGCGGTGGGGCGATTAATCACCCGCATCCCAAGACTCTCCGCTAGAATTGACTGCCACTCAACGTAGTCTCGATTGTTTCGAAGATTCAAAATGGTGCGAACGCCTAAGTTTTTAAGTGCGAGGAGATCTTGGTAGTTCTCGGGCTTTCCTCCACGGTAGACCTTGCCTGGCTCTACTTCGTTGAAGCGAACAATTTCAGCTCGTGCTGCCGGCATCCAGCAGGCACTGCCTAAGCTTAGCAACAGAACGAGAACTCTAGAAACTCGTGAGATCTTCATGCCGGGAAGATTACCCGGCTACGGAATGAAGTCAAAAACATGTGCAACATGGCGTATCCTTTAATACTTTTATCGGTTAGAAGGGTGACCTATGCGAGTGATTTCCTGGAACGTGAATGGGGTTCGGGCTGTTGCTGAGAAGGGCTTTTTGAAGTGGCTTCAAGCCCAAAAAGCAGACATCGTCTGCCTGCAGGAAACAAAGGCCTCCGAGGATCAACTCGATCTTTTTCTCAGAAATCCACAAGGCTATCAGTCGTATTGGCATTCAGCAGAAAAAGCGGGCTATAGTGGAACGGCCATTTACACCCGAGCCGAACCTCATGATGTGATCGAGGGATTGGGCTTGGCGGAGTTCGACAAAGAGGGACGTGTGCTTCAGATGGATTTTGGAGATTTTAGGCTAATCAATGCCTATTTTCCAAATTCTCAGCGCGACCACGCGCGGCTGGAGTACAAGTTGGATTTTTGTAAGGCCATGTTGAAACATACCGAGTCACTAAGGAAAAAAGGAAAGCAGGTCATTCTTTGTGGTGATTTTAATATTGCCCATCATGAAATTGATCTTCGTAATCCCAAGGAAAACCAGAATAATGCTGGATTTCTTCCTAAAGAGAGAGCTTGGCTCGATAAATTCGAAAGCGCTGGATATGTGGATACTTTTAGAAGGTTTACCAAGGATCCAGGGCATTACACTTGGTGGAGTTACCGTCCAGGGGTTCGCGCCAGAAATATCGGATGGCGGCTGGATTACTTTTGGGTGTGTGAGGAATTTTCAGCCCGATTAACGTCAGCTTATCATCAGCCGGAGGTCTTAGGTTCCGACCACTGCCCCGTTGTTCTGGAGTTTTCTTAACCGGATGCAGCGCTCCTGCTCTTCTTGAATTGCTTGAAGTCGTCTAAAGACACTTGCAGGAATGCCCTTACCTTGGTCTAGCAAGGTCTTCAGCTGAGACGAACCCTGCTCCTGACACGATAACGGAAAGAAGCCAGAGACAAACGTAGCGGCTTCCTCGTTTGTTTTCTTCTCAAGAACTTTTGGAAAGGCAGCAAAGAAGCGATCATTCAGCCAGGGGTAAAGAGTTTCAGACCCGTAGCGACCGAAGGACCCAGCCAGCGCTCGTAGTTCTGAAAATGAAACCTGTTCTGAGACGGCACGCTCGAACGCGGCTAGCTTGGATTCCGAGGATGCCATTGCCGCCGAGATCGCAAGAGCCGACTTTTTGCCAGAGTCCGTCTGATCAGCGCTCTCCTCCTGCTTCAGAGCGAGCAAAAATTTCTCGAAGTCTCTATTGGGAACTCTAGCCCAGGCCTCCAATGCCTCCCAGCGCCGATCTTGCTCCATCGCAAGACCAGGAATTTTTGATTTTCCAGTTAAGAGTTTTGAAATCCACTCTGCATCTTCGCGCTCAGAGCAAGTTCTTAATGCAACCGACCACCAACGGCGCTGCTGATCGCTTCCGGGTGGTAGAGTAAGGAGTTTTTGTCGCGCAACTTGGTGAAGTTTGGTTTCAAGCGATTTGCGTTCGGCAGAGTTCATCCACAAGCTTACAGAGGGCTCTAGGATCGAAGTG
>JAGWZD010000413.1 GCA_018968995.1 Bdellovibrionales bacterium | reverse complement strand
TCCCCTTCTGAGAGTTATCTCAATGTGGACAAAGTGATTGCTGCGGCTCGAAAGACAGGAGCTCAGTATATCCATCCCGGTTATGGGTTTCTGAGTGAGAGGCCTCATTTCGTCGAAGCGTGCGAGAAGGCTGGTATTACTTTTGTTGGCCCATCTGCAGAGAGTATGCGCCTGATGGGAGATAAGATCACTGCGAGAAAGACTGTGGAGTCGCTTGGGGTTCCCGGAGTTCCTGGTAGCAAAAGCGCTATCCAGTCTCCACAGGAAGCAATCGAGTTTGGTCGCAAAGTGGGATTTCCTATTTTGCTCAAGGCTACTGCTGGCGGTGGGGGCAAAGGAATGCGGCGGGTAGACCAGGAAAAAGATGTGGCAGCCGCTTTAGAGGGCGCTTCACGTGAAGCGCTTGGAGCTTTCGGTGATGGCTCGATGTATCTTGAGAAGCTGGTGCTTAAGCCTCATCATGTCGAGATCCAGGTTTTTGGAGACGGTAAGGGTGGGGTCATTCATTTAGGGGAGCGCGAGTGTTCGATTCAAAGGCGCCACCAAAAAGTATGGGAAGAGTCGCCTTCTCCTATTTTGGAGCGATTCCCGAAGACCCGCGAAAAAATGTGTGAGGCGGCCATTCGAATTGCTGCCCATGTCAAATATGCGGGAGCTGGCACTTTTGAATTCATTGTGAACGAAGATGGAGATTTTTATTTTCTAGAAATGAATACCCGTCTTCAAGTCGAGCATCCCGTGACGGAATTTGTGACGGGGGTAGATCTGGTTGCATGGCAGCTTCTACTGGCGGCTGGCGAATTTACTCTTCCAAAAATTCCCGAGCGGCGCGGTAGCTCGATTGAGGTTCGGCTATACGCTGAAGATCCTCATCATTTTTTACCTGCACCCGGTCCCATTGGGCAAATCTCACTCCCTAGTGGTCCCTTCACCCGAGTGGATACCGCCTTTACAGGTCCTGGTGAGGTGAGTCTGCATTATGATCCCATGATTGCTAAAATCGCTGTTTGGGCGCCTAGTCGAGCGGAGGCTATCGGCCGGATGCGTGTGGCATTAGATGAAACTAGGGTCGAGCCTCCGAAAAAGTCCGATGGTACAGCAATGGGATCGCTTAAGACGAATCTTTCGTTTTTGAAGCGCCTTGTGCGGCTGCCCGCGGTTTTGGAAGGCGATACTCCCACGGATTTGATTGCCTCTCATCCAGCTTTAACCGATGAGGTGGCCAGTGGGGGGAGTGGAGTTTCAACCGAGGCTGCAATTGCTGC
The DNA here is from genome assembly GCA_018968995.1 of Bdellovibrionales bacterium. Taxonomy (GTDB): domain Bacteria; phylum Bdellovibrionota; class UBA1018; order UBA1018; family UBA1018; genus CAIOHW01. The sequence continues at coordinate 567 of JAGWZD010000413.1, read as the reverse complement.
GTCCTTGTATCAGTTGATTGAGGAATTAGAAGCCGATTCGGGCCCGCAGGGAGTTGAGGGGAACTCAAGCACCTGGCGGAGTATCGCGCGCCGAGAGGGAGTACGCTCATGAGCGCAACAGTGATCGGAAAGCTTGGAGCTCATGACATCGAATGGCTATCTATCCCGAGAGGTCCTGCGGGCTCTGGTCGAGTTCGGGTGGGAAATGCCGTTTTGGATGTACAGTGGCGTAAAGATTCTCATGGAATCTGGCTTGAGCTTCCTCATGGTACTTTTGGGTTTGATCTGATTGCTGAGAGGGATGATGACGGTCGGGTGCTCTATCGCCTGAAGTCACGTAAAAGTGACGAGATTCATGCTGGATTGCATTTCACTCGAGCCGGAGAAGCAACCATCAGCGGTGGGGCATCACAAAAGAAAAAGTCTGTTCGTATTCGGGCGCAAATGCCGGGGAAGATCATACGTTTGAACGTGAAATCGGGCGATACAGTAGAAAAGGATCAAGTTCTGCTTTTGATGGAGGCCATGAAAATGGAGAATCCAATTCGAGCCCCACAGGCTGGCAAG
>JAGWZD010000412.1 GCA_018968995.1 Bdellovibrionales bacterium | reverse complement strand
TCGCAGCCATCGGTGTCTCCACAGGCGCCGACGGATCCGGATGCCATCGGAAACCGAGCAGATGTGCCCACTCATTTGATGAGTGCAACTTCGGGATTCAACCAGCAAGGCTCTTCTGGTCCGGCTCAGGGCTGGGATCAGGATATGGATGAAGAGGATCGTCTAGCGTATCAGCGTGCTCAGGCAACGCAGGATGCGGCGATTGCGAACCTAAGCCGTAACGACTCGGGTAACCATCGCGCAGGTAATTCGATGCGACCTGGCGGCGGGGGTCGAGGAGACCGTGGCCGTGATCGTCGTGGAAGACGAGGCGGTCGTGATCGAAATCGTGATCGTGATCGAAACCGGGGAGGGGGTCGACACTCTCACGGTGGCGGAAAGATGGAGCGGTCGCTGGGACCACGGCCTCAAATTACCGAGAGTGACGGTGGCGGCAATAGTGGTGGAGGCGGTGGCGACGGTGGTCACTCTCAACCTCCAGTCGAGTGAGATTTGAGGCGAGCTTGGCTTCCTCGTGGATCACGGAACTCGCGCTCCAGTCGGAATTGACGTTGCAGACGGGGCAGCGGGTCCGCCGGGATGAGTTTTTTTCCTGGATTTGGCAGCAGTTCAGTTCGTTGGGCCTACAAGGCGTCCATGAAGGCACAATGCTTTCGGATGAGGCAGCGCAGAGCGGTTTAGAGACCGAGTCCTGGGTTGTGGACTCCGCGGAAGCGCCTCATCATCGAGACTGGATTGGTAACCAAGGGCAGGGAACTCCACAGCTTTATTTTTCAACTCAAGATCAGGCTCATCACGCAGCTGAAGTGCTGGCTCAAGTTCGAGGGTGTGAGGTCGTTAGAATTTTGGAGCAGCCTGAACTGGACTGGGATGCTGAGTGGAAGCGTAACTTTAAAGGCGTCGACTTTCCCCCGAATTGGAGTGTTTTGCCCCCATGGGAGCTCAACGAAAGTAGTCGTTCGTCGGGACGACAAGTATTAGTATTAAATCCTGGCGCAGGTTTCGGAACAGGAACCCACGAGACGACTCAGCTTTGTTTGCAGCTGCTTTCTGAGGCTATTCAAGAGGGTGTAAATTTATCTTCCGTTCTGGATTTCGGAAGTGGCTCAGGAATCCTTGCGATAGGAGCTGCATTGCTTGGAGCGCATCCAGTGCACGCCGTTGAAATTGACACTCTAGCGATTTCCAACGCCACTCAGAATGCTCAATTAAATCATTTAGAGGGCCTGATACGGTTTGAAACCGAACTCGGCGCACTTCGTGACGATGCTCCTTCAGAAGGGTATTCGGTGGTGTTCGCGAATATTTTAAGGCCCGTACTTTTGGAATATGCCTCAGAACTCTGTGGGCGTGTTTCTTCAGGCGGTGTCCTGATTCTTTCAGGATTGGTGGAGCAAGACGTTGATGTAGTGATTCGTGATTATCAACCTCGCTTAAATAGTGCAAAACATCGTGTTATTGCCCGCAATGAATGGCGAGCAATTATTTTTCATGCGGGTTAATTTCATGCAAAGCACATTGCTTCACCCTAGAATGCGTGAGCGGTTCCGGGAGTACGAGTCCTATCACCTTGATGTCATAAACCAGCGGCTCCATTATTTGGGCGTGCCGATGATTATGCTTGGGATTTTTGGTTTACTGGTTCTTCTGCCCATCGGAGTAAAAGCGAATGGAGCTCTTGCGCTTTGGTTTTTTTCTTCAGTTTATTACGTATGGACAGCTCGTCGTCTTGGAGTTCTCTTTTCGGCGCTCGTTTTTCTGGTTTATTTAATGGCCCTTAGGCTGAGCCTGTCGATAAGCATCTTATTTTTTCTGACCGGATGGATCATTCAGG
>JAGWZD010000411.1 GCA_018968995.1 Bdellovibrionales bacterium | reverse complement strand
CGGAAGCTAGAAAACCACGCAGCTTCCGCGAGTATCTCGCGAGAAGCAGGCTTGGGATATGAGTGAAATTCTCAACAAACTAGCCCAACTTCAAGATCGAGCTGCTACTAAAAAAACTGACGAACCCCGTCGCCCAAAAAGCAGCCTAAAAAACCCTTCTGAGCGCTATTCAAAGCTCCTCTCTCGTCTCAGAGTATTTTTAATCAGCTCGCTTGTCGGAGGAGCCACTCTCATTTTTTGTGCGGTATTATTACCTCACCTTTTTGCTAAGCGCTCGCCCCCCCCACCAACCCAACCTCTAGTAACTTCATCTGATGACACCCGAAATCCTGCGTCTGAAACAACAGTCACCACTAAAAAGACCACAGACGACGATCTGATCCATAAAGCCGAAGAGCTCGTACGCACCGGAAAGATGGATCAAGCAATGACCCTCCTCGAACGTGAAACTGGAGGAAATCCATTCCTAATCCGTTCACTTTTTCAGTTGGCGAAGCTCTACCAAAAAAAGAATCGACCTGACCGAGCTACGGCAACTCTAATGCGAATCCTGCAAATTGAGCCCAAGAATCCCCTCGCCTACAATAATCTCGGCGTGATTCAACTCAGACAAAAACGCTATAAAGAGGCGATCTACTTTTTATCAAAGGCCTGTGAGTTCGCTCCATCTGCCCCCGATCCATTACTGAATCTCGCCATAACCTACGAACAGGCTATGCAGCTGACAGAGTCCGTACAGACCTATCGCCGCTATAGCGAATTGATGTCTAGCGAAGAGGCCCGTACTCAACGTACTGCCAGCGAGAGAAGAACTCTTGCTGCTGTGAAAAACCGGATTCTTCGGCTTCATGCTTTTTCAATCTCAGGCGAAAAAAGCCCGATGGGTGAATCCCAGCCATGACCCCGATCAATAGTAACCTGCTTCAAGGTCCAAAAAAGTGGCTAGGAAACATTCGCAGCTTCTCGTTGAAATCTAGAAGTGCACTTCTAGGTTTGGATGTTGGGCATCGAAACATCAAAGGAATCCGGCTGACTGGACGAAGCGGACGGGTCGCACTAGAGAGCTTTTTTTGTCAGGACCTGTCGCAGATTTTCCAAAATTTTCCCTCCGGAAGAGATCTAAACCAGGTTCTGAAAGCACTTTCAGAGATTCATCAACTCTCTGGTGTAGTCACTTCCTCAGCCATTCCTGATAGTCAGATGATCAGGTTTGACCTCTCTTTACCACCCCTTCCGAAATCCGAAACCCGCGCGGCTGTGGAGCATGAGGTCGGCAAGCTCGCAAAAATTCCAGAAGACGAATTAGTGATCGACTACTGGGCGCCACGAGGTAAAAAACAACCTGCAGAAAGCAGCCTTCAAATCAAAGCATTTGCTGCAAAAAGGGCCGCCATTCAACAGCACATAGATACCCTTCAAGTGGCTGGCCTAAAACTGAAGTCGATCGAGAGTCGCATGCTTGCCAATATTGAGGCCCTTCGGTTTAACGACTATATCCACTCCGATTCGCAGTGCATTGTTGTAGATATTGGCGATCTTAGTACAACTATAGCATTCGTCCGCAATGGCACCTTGGAGTCCTGCCGCTCAGAGGAAACTGGAATGGGAACAGTAAATGCCGTACTGCAGTCTCGCCACGGCACGGACTTTCTAAGCGCTGAGCGCGCGAAAATCGCTTACAATCTCAATAGCGACAATGCCTCCCAGCCCGATACGGACAGCATTGAAGAAGTGTATCTTCGTATTCTCAGAGCCATCAAAGAATCCATCGATGCGACTATGGAAAACACGCTCGACTCAAAACCTGAACGCATCCTACTTGTCGGCGGCGGAAGTCGTTCTATAG
>JAGWZD010000410.1 GCA_018968995.1 Bdellovibrionales bacterium | reverse complement strand
AACGCCTGTTCAAGCTCTAAAACCGCTACGCCCCAGCGTGACTGCGCAATGGCAAGAAAGCCGTGGTTCGCATGCCTGATCAGGGGAGCCGTTGGACCATCGATCTGCGCTAACCATTCTTCCAGTTCATGCGCTGCGCCGGCCATAGCAAGGCTCAGACACAAGTGAAAGTCCGCGAAGCGAACCCCGGGTTTGGCAAAGTACCTTCGGAAATGGGTAGAAAGCGCTGCCCACTGGGCGGGCGATACCTCGACGCCGCGCAGCCATGCCCGAGCCATCAAGGACACCGGGGAAAGCGCCAGGGTTTAGAATTGATATGATTTACTGGAGCGCGATTTCACAAAAGCATGTTGACTGACATGACACCTTCTTCCATCGATATCGTCAGTGGCTACCGACCCGGTCTCATTGGGCACGTGACAGCGCTCCATGCGATCCACTATGCGAAGACGTCGGGCTTTGGGCTGCAATTCGAGACGGTGGTAGCCGCTGGCCTGACCGACTTCTGTGCTCGGCTTGGTCATTCGAGTAATCAAATTTGGTTGGCCCTACACGAGGATCAAGTCGTCGGCTCCATCGCCATTGATGGGGAAGATCTTGGGCCTGGAAAAGCACATCTTCGCTGGTTCATCCTGAGTGACCGTGCGAGGGGCTTCGGAGCGGGGCGGAGGCTCCTGGAAACGGCCCTGTCTTTTGTCGATCAACAGGGTAGAGCCGAAACTCATCTGTGGACGTTCGCCGGCCTGCAAGCCGCGAGGCACCTTTACGAAACCCACGGCTTTATCTGTGTCGAGGAACGCCCCGGATCACAGTGGGGCACCGAAGTTCTCGAGCAGCGCTTCGTGCGTGCATCAAAAAATGCAGCGTTTTCCATTCAGGCGTTTGGGTTCGAATCCCCGACCCCACCAAAAAATAGAAAGAGGTGAGAAAACTGAGCGAGCTAGTTAAACAATCTCTTCTTCCCCGCCAAGATTCATTCGAACTGATTCCAAGTCGTTCGAACAATTTCCAATCCGTTCGGTGCCGCCCAAGTCGATCCTAGAACACCTTCCGGACCAGGCTGGCTTTCTCGTAGGCCTCAATGTCCTTGAGCCGGTACAGGACTTTCCCAACGATCTTTAAGAATGGCGGCCCCTCGCCGACAGTGCGCCAGCGCTGAAGCCGCGCGACGGAACAGACCCAGCGGTCGGCGAGCATTTTCTCGGGCTGCGTATTCCACGCGCAACTGGACAGCGATTCCACGAGGATCTGGACAGTGATTCCATGAGGATCTGGACAGCGATTCCACGACAATCTGGAGACCCATTAGAGAGGGGTTTGGCTGGTCGTTGATTGATCGCGCAGCGTGCGGATAGGCACAGGTGTGCCGAGCGCACTATGGGGGTGGTGCCAGTCAGTGCGGTTTCATCAGAGACCAGGACTTGCAGGCGCACTGCAGAGCCCTTACAGGGTGAGTCTGATCTGAGAGTAAAAATTGAGAATCGCTCACTAAAGTCGTGCCATGTACAAAAGGACAGAGGAGGGATTGCTTGAGGCCATGCCTTCTTTTCTCATTGATGCTCAGATCTGGGCCACATTTCGCTAGCAACGAGAACATAACTACTATATGTGTGTGACTTTTTTTTCTTCGATACTTTGCTTGGATCGTTTATAGATTGCAATCGAAACGAATGTTTAACTTACCCACTAAGACCGATTTACAGAGGATCATGGTCCTATTAACTAGTCTGACCTGACAACCTAGCCTGTTAACTAACCGAAACCGATGGATGGGAACCTGTTTGCTCCAATTCTCTTTAACCCAGCTTAAGACTCATCCTCTAGAAAGTTAACTAATCAAGGATTAGTA
>JAGWZD010000033.1 GCA_018968995.1 Bdellovibrionales bacterium | reverse complement strand
CCCCTAGGCCAGCACCGGCAGGACTGCGTGCCTGAGTTTGCACAAGTATTGAGCCTTGGGGTGGGTTCTTACGTTTTTTTGCAAAGAAACGAAGTAGTTTTCCGTGCAGTTCGATTTGCGGAGGTAAATTTAGGGGTTCGTTTCCGAGGATTTTGTCCCAGGGAACTTTCTGTTCAAATTTCTGATCCTCGGTGCGTAGGATCGCATTGGGAGTACCACTGACGATGGCCTCTAAATGAGTAGAAGCCCAAAGATCAATCCCCAAGTTAATTGTAAGTGAGCCCTCGAAAAAAAGGTGCAGCGGCCACAAGTCGAGTGTTCCACCTGCAAGATCGATTCGAGTTGGAGCGCGCGAATCAATGATCATGTTCGAGCATTCCAATGTACGGAAGACCGCGGTGCTTTCCGTCATAGTCTATCCCGTAACCGACTACAAATTCCTTACCCAGTTTAAATCCCCAGTAGTCTACTGGTGGAGCAATCTTGAGTCGCTCTTCTTTGACGAGAAGTGCACAGCTTTTTAGTGAAGCTGGCCTTCGAGCTCTGAGCAGATTCATAATGTAGTTGAGCGTCAGTCCGCTGTGAACCACATCTTCAATCACTAAAACGTGTTTGCCCTCAAGGGGCTCGTTGATGTCGAGAGTGACCTTTACCTCACCAGAAGACACTGAGCGGTTGTAAGCCTTTACTCCCAGAAACTCTGTGCTGAGTGTCAGATCAAGCTGGCGAATCAGATCTGTAAAAAAAATAAAGCTACCCTTAAGAACACAAACAGCGACTACTTCTTTTCCTGCGTAGTCCTGGCGAATCTCTCGCGCAAGCTCAGCGACTCTCTCTTTCAGTTTTGGTTCCGAAATGAGGATGCGTGGGAGTTTACTTCCGAAATCATCTAGCTTGGACACGCGACAATCTCCTTATGATTTAACCTTATTTTTGCCCGTGGGTTTCTGGTTCATGACAGAAACGGCAGCGCGCTTCGTACATTTCCTTCGCTCCAACGGCTACCGTCGAATTCTGATCTAAGTTTCCCACGGTCCGTTGAGTTCTGGAAGCGGGCGAGCCGCAAACCACGCAGACAGCTGAAAGTTTGGTGACGGTTTCGGCGATCGCCAGCAGTTTGGGCATAGGACCGAAAGGCTGTCCGCGGAAGTCCATATCTAAGCCAGCGACGATGACCCTCATTCCGCGGTAAGCTAGCTTATTAGCTACCTCGACGATGCCCTCATCAAAGAACTGCGCCTCATCGATGCCCACTACTCGGGTGTTATCGTCCACGAGTTCTAGAATCTGACGCGAGTGATCTACGGGAATCGAGGCGATACGGTTCGCGTCGTGACTTTGCACATGATCTTTGGAGTAACGATCATCGATTCGAGGTTTAAACACCTGAACCTTTTGCTTCCCGATTTGAGCTCTTTTACAGCGGCGGACCAACTCCTCGGTCTTTCCACTGAACATGCTCCCACACACCACCTCGATGAACCCCTGCAGCGCTCGATGAAACATGGTTTCTGAGTACACTCGAATGAGGATTATTCCAAGCGACAGGGTGGCTCTTCTGACGCGGGGCATCCAAGAAACTCTCGGATCACCGGATTTGTACCCAGTATTTTCTCGATTCGTATCGGGGTGTTGGGGTGAGTTTCCTGGGCGGCGGGGCCATCATCCTCTTCGCAAAGGTCTCGGATGCTATTTCCCACAGAGGCCCACCTTTGCGGCTCGGGGTACTCGCTTCCCCACTGGACCAGAGCCCTGGATGCCACTTGAACGGCTACCCAGTCGGCGAAGGTTTCTGAAAGCTGGTCGTTGCGCCTGCACTCCACACGATTCTTCGGGGTTGCGGCAACTCCAGCCGCCGTAAAACAGGCTGAAAGCCGATCGAATGCGGGAATCGCCCATCCAGTGCTGCGAAGCTCGCAGGGATCAATCGCGTGGGCGAGTTCATGAGCCATAGTGAAAGCCAAATTGTACCGCGAGCTTGTTCCTAAGACATAGGCTCCACCAAATCGAATTCGACGCAAACCCCGTGGGGATGTCCCTGTTCGTTCATAGAGTGCTTGAGAATGTAATAGTAGTTCGGGGTCGTCGGGGTAACCGATTGATGGATCTGGAAACTCGATACGGGTCGCACGCAATCGCCAGATGAGTTCTTGTTTATCTCTGGAATTAAAAACACGACTCGACTGAGAATGCACCCACTGGATCAGTTCCTGTTTTACCCATTTCTCAATTTCGGAAATTCGACGATTTCTCCTCTGAGAAAAAACGGCAGCAATCCATTTTTGGTCACCTTTGTCAGCCTCTCTCACGGCTGCCTCAGACTCTGAGTCTAGCCAAACTTCACCGGTTGGGTCGGTGTAGGTCGAGGCTCCAAAGTCTGGATCACTATCACAGAACTCCTGAAACAAATTTTTACACTTATCCTCAGAGTATCTCGAAGTGTTCATCGAAAAAGGATCCAGTTTTCTATCCTTAAGGGCGAAGTTGCTTAAAAATTCCCAGAAAAAAATCAAAAGGGTGATTGCCATTGCTGAGATAAGGAATCTCCAATGAACCTTCATTGCAAGCCGATGCTCGTTGCGATCAGGCGAAAAAATATTACTCCAAAGGCGACAAATCCAGCCACGGCGCCCATGGCAAGAGCTAGTTTTGGAAGTGTCGCGATGAGCGCGGCTTTAAAATAGCCAATTTTGTAAACCTGAACCAACGCAATCGACGTGGTGGCGACTACTGCGATGGGGGCTACAATAGCCCCGACAATCGGAATAACGCTCCAAAGAACAGCAGTACCCGAAAAACACACAATTCTAAGAATAGACCTAAACCGTATCGGCTGAGAGGCGTCGATAAGAACTCGTGCGGCCACATAAATAATGACGGTGGCTGCGACGGTCGAAACAATCGTATAAAAAGGATTGAGCACCACTGAAGAAGCACCCATCAGCCACGAGAAGATAAAGTTTTTCGCTCGTGCAACAGAGTCCGGAGAGAAAATAGTAGCATACCGTCCTGGTGAATCGATATCGACTATTTCGCCAGACAAGTCCTGCAGGAGAGAGCGATTCTCTCTGAGCCCATCACGTAAAATTTTAAAGATTGGACTTTTCCAGACAAACGAGATGGCGGCCGCAAGCCAATGGGTTGATAGGGTAAAAAAAATCGGTAGAACCACGCCACCGTCAACTCTCATGGCTGAAAAAAAGCTACTGGGCCTAAAAAGGATTCTGAAAGTAGTACGAAAAAAATGATCTAAATACCGCACCGGCTGGGTCAGGCCGGTCATATCTTTTCCCAGGGTAGTGATGAAATAAGACTAGGATCGATCTCGAGTGTCTCGTTCCGTTTTAATAACAGATCGCGACCGAGAAGCCTCTCCCCATCGCGCCAAAACTCAAGGCTTCTTAAAGTCTTCGAATTTCCATCTTTTAATGTGATGGTGAGGGTTGTGGCATCTTTTTTGGGCTTACTCTCTGGCAAGAAAGCCTTTACGCGATTACCACTCAACTGTTCTAGAAGGCTGCTGATTCGAGACGCATCATCAGGGCCAGGTGAAGTCTTTCGGATCCATTGCTCTGCCTTCTTTTCAAAAATGATTTCCTGGGGGCTGAGTGTTTTTGATCGAAGAGTGATCTCTGCGGCATTAAAACGGTCTAGCGATCCCAGTAATCTCGTTAAGCGGAGATCGTTCACTGATTTTTTTAGTCGATTCTGAGCTCCGGGGTCGAGCTCAAAAATCGGATCTAGGTTGGAGGCGGTGAGAAGCAGTTTCACTGAGTCTTTTGTTTTTCTCTCAAAAAGCTCAAGCGTCACCGATGGTGACCCGGCGTGAGAGAGTGTCAGTTTTACCAATGAAAGAGCCGAGTTCAGTAGCTTTTTTCCTTCTGGAGAGTTCTTTTTCTCAAAAGCAAACTCTTTGGCCGAAAGATAGACGATAGCAGCGATCCAATTATCGATGTTTTCGATGTCCCCAGGCGCCTGAAGAGCGGAGCCGGCCGATAGGGGAGTGATGAGAGTCCAGTTTCCGTCTTTCTTCATCGCCTGGAACGTGGAACTTTTTGCTTGGTAAGCGATAGAGTCAATTTCGTGGGATTGAAGCGTAAGAATTTTTTTATCACGCCAATAAGTGAGTGGCCTCGAGATGGATGACCTGAAGCTTTTCGGGATCAGGTACACTTTTTCAACCAAAGATACATTCTTCTCTGTCGAACTGTGAATGACCATTGCGAACTGAGACTCACCCATAGGGTGTACATCTCCAAAAATAAGACCTGAGCTCGTTCCGTTTTCAAACTCGACTTCAATCTTCTGCGCGCTTTTTTGCTGCTCTTCGGACAGACCGTACTGACCTAAGAGTCTCTTTCGCTCCTCGGTAGTTTCACCACTAAGATCTAATGCATCAGCGGGGAGAAGTTGGTTCATGGCTGAAAGAAGAGAGTGCACATTCCCATCGTCTGCTCGAAGTTTTACCGGCGCTGTGAGCTCCCAACGTGAATTGGATCCCGCAGTACAGGTTTTGCTCGCGAGATCCAAACAGCCGAACGCAAAATAGTTAGCGCCTTGGAAGATTCTTACTTGGCGGACTTGAGTCTCGGTTAGTATGAAGAGCTTTTTTTGCTGCTCTATTTGTTTATTATTGTCCGGCTTCTTTCTGAACTCGTACCAATAAGCCACGGTGCTAAGAACGATAAGCGTGACGGCGAGAGCTAGTGTTTTCGACCAGCTTGGACTTTTGGTAGCCATTCGAGGTCTCCTCTACTAAAGACGCTTGCGGTAAAACCAGAATGCGACTCCACCTGAAGCAATTATGAGTGGTGTCAGCACGGCACTAACCAATAAGATTAAAATATTTTGCCGGTCAGTGATCTCAATCTTCCCAACGCCTTCTTCTTTGGGTCGGATCGATATCAAGCTCTCATCCTCCATGATCCAAGAAGCCGCATTCAAGAACAGATCGGTATTCCCGGCAAAACGTGAGAAATTATTATTGGCCAAGAGTGAGCTGCCGAACAACGCAATTCGCGTGTTTTTAGAAGCTTTGGAATTGGGCTGCTTGCCCTCCACCGTAACAATGGCATCCAACGGGCCCTGCTTCTCGTTCGGATCCAGCTGAACCTTGCCTCGCGAGATGTCGGCAAAATTTAATTCCCCCCAACTCTTCGGAGTAGATCGAGCAATCCATTGGATATTTAAGCCTGCTGGGGCCCCAGAAAGCGTCTCAATGGGGCGAGCGAACGGCATGGCGACACTGAGTTCAAATCCTTTGGTGATGGGGCTATCCTTAGTGAGAGTGGGTAACAGGATAATCGTGGGATCTAGGCCAGCCACGCGCGAGACAGGATCAATCATCATCGAGCGGCTTGGCCTGATGAACCAGCCCTCTAGCGCTTGAATCAATTCTGCCAGGGGCTCTTTTCCAGAGAGGTCGACGTCAACCGCGATCAGCGCTCGGCCACCGTCATCTAGATACGCTTTCAAAAAGGCCACTTCCTGTGGAAACCACGCGGTCTTGCCTCCCCAGACCGCCACTGCGGTGCAGGTGCTCGGGATTTTCCCCTCAGTCACCAGATTGATTTCACGCACCTGATAAGACTGATTCAGGAGTCCTTTTCGAACCGAGCCAAATCCTTCAGAGTCCGTTGCAGTGAATGATTTTTCACCGTGTCCTGTGACTACACAAAGCTCTGGTGAAGAATCCTTGCTGAGCTTGATCAAGGCGTTGGTGATTTTCTCTTCTGAAGTCTCTGTGACCAGATTCTCACGTGTTCCTGAGATAATCTGTAAAGTGCCCATGGTGCGAATTTCAGCTTGTTTCGCACGGAAGGGGTCACGATTCGGATCGATCATTTCGATCTCTATCTTCTGAGGATTAATCTGCCGATAATTATCCAACAGGATGCGGCTTTGCTCAGAGCGATCTAATTTGTCAAAATAGTTGAACTTAACCGGAGTCTTCAGTTCGGCGACAATTTTCCGTGTTTGATCCGAAAGCGTATGGAGCTTGTTCTTGGTCAGGTCAATTTTCTTCGGGTTTTTGTAGCCGAGGAAGTTAATCACCCCAATAATGGACGCCACAATCAAGGTGGTCATCAGGGAGTGAGTGCCAAAAGAGATGGCTCGCCACTTAGAATCACTTTTTTTTGTTTCTGATTCGGTAGACATCTTTAATTACCTCCAACGTAGGGAGTCTAAAACTCGATGGGTTAGAAAAACCCCCAGTCCAATAATAGAGAAGTAGAAAATGATATCGGCAGAGTTAATCACACCGCGGCTAAAGTTCTCATAATGGCGGATGATCGATAAATAATTGAGGATCTCGCCCCACGTAGAACCTACAAGTTGAGAGGCCCAATTGATTACCCAAAGAAAGAGCGAAAAAGCAAAAGTTAGGGCCCCAGCAACAATCTGATTTTCAGTCATTGCTGAGAACAGCAGACCAAAAGCTAAATAACATCCGACCAAAAGGATTGTGCCTAGATAAGAGGTGAAAATAGGGCCTAGATCAGGATTTCCAGTTAAAAACAGAATGATGGGGTAAATCAGAGTAAATCCTAACATCACCAGTACTAGCAGCATCGACGACAGAAACTTGCCTAGAATGATTTCAGTGGTCGTGACAGGGGCTGTGAGCAGCAGTTGAATCGTATTGTTTTTCTTCTCTTCTGCAAAAAGGCGCATCGTAATGAAAGGGACTAAAAACAGAAGGATCACATTCATATTGCCATAAAGCTGGCTGACTACGCCTTCGGTGATCGAAGCTCCCTTGCCGATGTTCATTTCCATGCTGCGCATGTTTTGATTGATGAAATACGAAAGGATATTGACGAACATGAAGCCCATAATTGTCAGAAATCCTGCCGTGACAATGTAGGCGATAGGGGAGAAAAAATAAGACTTGAAGTCCCTGCTTGCGATCGTCCAGATGTTTTTCACAGTTTCTCCTCCGTGGTCAGTTGCAGAAAGATCTCTTCTAGGCTGATTTTTTGAGAAGTGAACTCAAGAAGACCTAATTTTCGTGCCATGACTGCCTCGGTAATTCTTTCACGGACATCACCGGCGTTGGGTAGCACCTCAATACTGAGTTCATTTTCTGTTTTCGATAGTGATTCAGAAATCGATTTGACACCCGGAATGGCTTTCAGCGCTGCCAGCGCCTCTGGAGAGATAACTCTGGTGATAAGCTTGTAGGTATTCACGTGTTGAACTCGAGCTGTTAACTGGCTCAACGAGTCTTGGGCTGCAATTTTCCCTTTGTTGATCACAATCACTCGTTCGCAAGTGGCCGTTACTTCTGGAAGAATATGTGTGCTGAGAATGATGGTGTGATCTCCACCGAGGCTTTTGATGAGTTTACGAATTTCAATAATTTGCTTGGGGTCGAGACCTACGGTGGGTTCATCCAGGATAAGTACTTTTGGGTTATGGGCGATGGCCTGAGCGATTCCCACCCGCTGCCGGTATCCCTTTGATAGATTGCCGATTAGGCGTTTTCGAACGTCTCCGATATTGGTTTTTTCGATTGCGCTAGAGACACAAGTTTTTATCTGATTTTTTGGAACGCCGTGAAGTCTTGCTGCGAAGCGCAGATAATCTTCGACAGTCATTTCAGTGTAGACTGGTGGATTCTCAGGAAGGTAGCCAATATTACGCTTCACTTCGATGGGTGAGTCGAAAACATCGAAGCCTGCCACCTGAGCGGATCCCTCAGAGGCAGAGGTCATCCCCGTCAGAATTTTCATGGTGGTACTTTTTCCAGCTCCGTTCGGTCCAAGGAAACCGACGATTTCACCTTTTGAGATTTCGAAGTTGAGATCGTCGATCGCTGTGCGTGGACCGTACCGCTTAGTCAAGTTTGTTACCTGAATCATGAGACGTTCTCCGATTTAAAATTTTATCAAAATAATGAGATTTACCTATGGTTTGTCAAGCGCTTCGGGATCGTCGATTCGGTGTCCCGGAGTGTAATGCTCGGTTACAGGAGCCTCCTCTACGGAATCTTAAGAGGATATGCGGAGATCACCCCATCATCAGTTCCAATGACTAACAAGCCCAAGGCTTTGGACATTCCTCGGGCATACAAGTAGGCCCCTTCCTCTGCTTGAAGGGGAAGATGCCATTGCATCAACCCATTATGGTCTAGGGCAATCACATGACTGAAACGAGTGCGATCTGAAATGTTCTCAAATCCGAGCATTGTGAAAGATGAGGCCATGTCCATTTTCAAGTTATAGTCAGCGTATTTCGGAGAGTGGTAACTCCAGCGTTCCAGGAGATTCGGCTCAGTATCATACTGAGCGATGACTTGTCCCCGTGGACCATTACCGTAGACCGAGATTCGTTTGCCGTTTTCGCTGATTTCAACTTGCTGAAGGGGAACGTGTTGTTTCACTTCCTGAGTGTTTTTACCCAATTCCGCTAGCGTGTAGAGTATTTGTCCCGATAAAGATCGATTGAGTAGGATTGCCGAATCGATGAATTGGCCACTTTCAGTCGGGGAGGCAACTGCTGCATCTACGATTTCTCCTGGAAGTTGCTTTTCCCAGATTTTTTTTAAATCTGCCCCAAGCATCCAGACTCGTCCTTTAACAAAGGCGATGAGAACTCTCTCTTCGTCAGCGGATACTTTTAAAAGAAGCGAGTCTTGCGGAGCTTTTTGTTCTGAAACTTTTTTGCCGTCTTGGTCAAATATTTCAAAAACAAGCCCTGGAGATGCGTCATCGTCGTGGTAACAAAGAATTCGGTTGGTCTTTTCGAGAACGCTGGGTCTGCACATCCGAGTGTCGGGTGTTCTCCAGAGGATCTTTCCGGTGCGAGAATCAACGCGGATCAGCTCTTCTTGGTAGGTGCTGAGAACAATCCAGTCAGCTTTGCTCGAGATGGTTTGAGCTCTGATGGGCGCAGAGATTCGGATCTTCCAAGCGCGTTTTCCTGAGGGTTCGAACAAACTGAGTTGCGATCGATTCTCTGAAGCACTTTCTAGGACTTCAGAGATTAGAGTGTGTCCTGAGCTTCGCGAGACGGAAAGATCTGTGAGTTTGCCTTCCAGCTGATGTTGCCAAAGGGCCTCGGAAGTAATCGAGCTTGAAGTAGGGCGTGGAAATGGAAGGTCTTCGGATCGTCCAACGGCTCGTTTTGAAGTCGAGCAGCCGCTGCAAGATACTAACGTTGAAAATAACAGGGTAATTGAAAAGATTGGCAGCAGCCGTTTGACCATGATCGTCTGAATGTTACAGTAGGTCTTCAGGCGGGATCAACCATGCGACTGGCAGTGCTCACCAGAAATCGAAGTCTTCATAGCATTCGACGTTTGCTTCAGGAGGCTAGTAAGCGCGGAGTGCAACTCGACACCATCAACCCCTTGGAGTGCCAACTGATTGTTGACGGCGGGGAGAGTCGACTCGTAGTTGGGGCTCAAGAGCTTCCGTGGTACGACGCTGTGCTTCCTCGAATTGGAGCGTCGATCACTCAGTACGGACTGGCAGTAGTAAAGCAGTTTGAGATGTTGGGGATGTTTACCGTCAATAGTTCACTAGCGATTGCGGAGAGTCGCGATAAGTTTCGGGCGCTGCAGCTTCTCAATCAAGCGGGGCTCTGTGTACCGCCAACGGTTCTCACTCGCTCACAGCGAAGCCTGAGGTCAACCGCCAAGGTGGTGGGCGGAGTGCCGGTGATTGCCAAGCTGCTGCAGGGAACTCAGGGCGTTGGGGTGATGCTTCTGCACACTCCTGCGTCTTTTCAGTCTGTCGTCGAGACACTCTGGGACTTCGGAGTCGATGTTTTCGTTCAGCAGTATCTGAAAGAAGGGGCCGGCAGCGACTATCGAGCGTTTGTCGTCGGAAATCGTGTTGTGGCCGCCATGCAAAGAACGGCTTCAAGAGGAGAGTTCAGATCTAACATTCATCGAGGGGGCGAGGGCTCTCTGGTCCGCTTGCCCATCGCTTATCAAAGGGCTGCAGTTCGAGCAGCACATGTGTTTGGGTTAGAAATTGCCGGAGTGGACATGATGGAAAGCAAGAATGGTCCGGCGATTCTAGAGGTCAACAGTTCTCCTGGATTCGAGGGAATCGAGCGGGCTACGGGGTTGAATATTGCGGGAGAAATCGTTTCACACTTGGTTCATTTAGCCAAAAAGTCGAAGCGAACTCGTCGCCGTCAGCGCTAAGACGAATCGTTTAGCCCACCATTCGTTGGTATTTTTGGCGGACGCGCTTTTTCCGAGTTTTCGGGACTCCCCGTTGGAAATCTTCAATTGAGAGGCATCCGTAGATTTTTTTGGTGAGCATGGTGTTGACCTGCTCGGACAGTTCATCTGAGATGGCTAGCTCTAGTGATTTTGGAATAGCGATATTTTTTTGACGTAAGAAAGTCAGGTACTCGGAAACTACCCCTGAGATAAAAGTCTTGCGGTCAGAGTCTGAATCCTGAAAGTTATAGAGATGTTGCTCGAAGATCACGTAAAGCGGGTCGATCTTGTCGGTTTTCGAGCCTGAGCTGGTGGGTGCAGGGGACTTAGCTTTCATGATTCTCTCTCACCTTCATAGAGTCCATCGGAAGGGATAGGCGCAAGCTTGAGCACTACAAAGGCCCCTAAGGCAACGGCCAAGAATTTACCCGTGGATTTGTCGAAATCGAAAGATTTCGTCAAGTTTCGCGAAGCAATAGGATCAGCGAAACGGGTTTTGATCTCTACCCATCAGCTTCCAGATGGGGACGGTTTAGGAGCTGAGGTCGCGTTGTTTCACTATCTCAAGCGCGCTCGAAAGGCGTGTCGTGTTTATAATCCTGATCCACTGCCAAAGCGCTATCGGTTCCTGGATCCCAAGGGCCAGATTCTTTTAGGTCCAGGCGAAGTCGAGCTTTGGGATACCTGCGATCTATGGATTATCGTGGATACTAATGACCCGAGGCGGCTCGGTAAGTTGTGGCAAGAGATGTCTCTTCGTGCCCGAAAAATAGTTTTTTTAGACCATCACCCCGACATTACTGAAGGAGCTGGAGAAATCGCTTATCCACCTCATGCTTCTGTGGTTGCTGATATCGCCTCCAGCTCTATCGGAGAGATGCTTCATCATGTTTTTTCAGAGCTTGATCTTGTGAAGATGAACCAAGACATTGCCCTTGGGCTTTATGTCTCCATCATGACAGACACAAACAGCTTTCGTTACGCCCGTACGACTCCACAGGCGCACCGAATCGCCGCAGAAATGGTTGAGGCTGGGGTAAACCCAGAAGAGATCTATCAGAACATCTACTCGTCCAAAGAGGTTTCTCACTTGCAGCTGTTGGGAAACATGCTTCAGAACGTGAAAGTCTCTCATGGAGGGAAAGTCGCGTGGCTGGAGATGGGTCTTGATCTGAGGAAGAGACATCAAGCTAGTGCAGACGATACTCAGTCTTTTTTAAATCTTCTTCTGCTGCTCAAGGACGCAGAGGTGGTCTGTCTTTTTCGTGAAGAGGACGACAGTCAGATTCGAGTCTCTATCAAGTCAAAAGGTAGAGTGGTCATCAATAAGGTCGCCATGGAGCTTGGAGGCGGAGGGCATGATTACTCAGCAGGACTCGCTTTGTCGGCTCCGATTGAGAAGACCGTCAGCGCTGTGATCAAGCGTCTGGAAACCCTGATCGCCAACTACGAGAAGTTCGGGAAATGACAGGCGCCGGACAAGAGTCGTGGGCCCGTGTTCTTACGATCGCCTGTATC
>JAGWZD010000409.1 GCA_018968995.1 Bdellovibrionales bacterium | reverse complement strand
CAACCTACCTCGCTACATCGACAGCAGTGAGCCGGAGGACCTGCAGGATATTGATGGTCACCTGCGCGGTGGAATTCCCAACCGTGATATTGATGCCCTGGAAAACTACTGGAAAGTGATTCCAGCAGTTCGTGCGGCACTTTTCCAAAAAGGAGATCGGGAGGGGTATTCACAGCTAAAAAATCCGGTTGGGGAGGTAAAAAAGGAGATTTTTTCACACCCCGAGTTCACGGCCTTTCAGGCCTCCGTAAAAAAACTTTTTGCAGAATGGGTGAAGGAGACAGAGCCCTTGCTCAAAGGCTTCTCCAAGGAAGGAAACCCGAAAAAGCTGATCGAGAATATTTCGGAGAACCTGCTCTCACGCTTTAAGAAAGCGCCCTTGCTCGATCCTTATGATGTTTATCAGCACTTAATGCGATTTTGGGCGGAGATGATGCAAGACGACTGCTACCTGATTTCTGCCGATGGATGGAAGCAGGCGGCCCAGCCCCGACTGATTGCGGAGGAGAGGGGTAAAAAGGCCAAGGAAAAGCCTGACTTTGCCCTGGGCAAACAAAAATATTTAGCCGAGTTCCTTCCGCCAGGCCTCCTCATTCGGCGATATTATCATGACGAGCAGGCCATGATTGAAAAGCTCGAGACTGAGGTGGCCGCCCTCAAACAACAGATGGATGAGATGGCCGAGGAACATGGTGGTGAAGAGGGCCTATTGGCTGATGCGCCTAATGACAAAGGGAAGATTACCAAGGTAAGTGCCACGGCTCGAATGAAGGAGATTAAAGGGGACAAAGACGCGGCTGACGAAATCAAGCTACTTAAGGAATATCTCACCCTGGCCGAGAAGGAAGTGGAGTGCAGCGGAAAGCTTTCAGAAGCACAAGATGCTCTGACCGAAAAGATCGCTGCCCGCTACCCAAAGCTCACCGAGGACGAAATCAAGACCCTCGTGGTGGACGAGAAATGGCTGGGGACGCTGGCAGCCGCCGTTCAGGGCGAACTCGATCGCGTCTCGCAGACCCTAACTGGGCGCATCCGTCAACTGGCTGAACGCTACGTAACGCCGCTGCCGCAGCTCACCGCCGAGGTGGCCGCGCTCGGTACCCGCGTGGACGGACACCTCAAGAAGATGGGGCCAATATGGAAGTGAAGCCCGGCTACAAGCAGACCGAGGTGGGCCTCATACCGGAGGAGTGGGATTTATCGCTTCTCGGAGACTGCTGTGCGCTAATCACAAAGGGCACAACACCGACTTCACTCGGAAAGAAATTTGTAAAGTCAGGGGTTCACTTCCTAAAGGCGGAGTCGATTTCGGAGGCTGGCACTACGATACGAGAGAAGGTGGCCTTTATCGACGATGCGACTCATGCCCTCTTGAAAAGATCACAACTTACCTCGGGAGACCTATTGATCTCAATCGCTGGTGTTCTTGGTCGCATCGGGCTCGTAAGAGAATCGGACGTTCCCGCTAACACCAACCAAGCCTTGGCAATAGTTCGGCTTGGGAATCGATCCGCGCTGGATCGCACATACCTTTTCTACAACCTCAGAAGCCCGTTTATTGCGAAGCAGATTCGCGATATCAATGTGCAGGCCGCTCAGGCCAACATCTCGCTCCAGAACGTAAGGGACTTCCGAATCCCACACCCTTCAATCGTTGAGGAGCAACGCGCCATCGTGGAGGCGTTAAGCGATGTGGATGGGCTTCTGAGCGGGCTCGACCGACTCATCGCGAAGAAGCACGACCTAAAACAGGCCGCGATGCAGCAACTCCTTACTGGAAAAACTCGCCTCCCTGGCTTCCACGACAAATGGGAGGTGAAGACATTCGGAGAGTTGTTTAAATTTAGTGGTGGC
>JAGWZD010000408.1 GCA_018968995.1 Bdellovibrionales bacterium | reverse complement strand
CGGTATTAAAGCGTTGAGCTCGGTAGGCCCAGCCTAAAAGCTTCTGAAGCTGCGCCACTAATACGGGGGAGTGCCCACGATGGACCAGCTCGCAAGCCACCAGCGCTGAACCGTAAACATGATAATACTTTGCCGCAACGCTTGAGCTCTGATCATGGACCACTCGTGCCTTCATCTGTTCGGAAACATCGACGCCTAGCCCCCCCGGCAGATAGAAAACTGAATCTTTTGCAGGGCAAAAGAATTGATGCTTCAAGGTGATCCCTTTTGGCCCTTTAGCAATCAGGCTTTTCAGAGAAGACTCATTCTCAGCCAAATCCTGATTCATCTGATTTAATCTCTGCCGATAATCTGGGTCTGAGGAGGAATGCGTCAGAAGTTGCTTTTTTTCAGAACGCAAAAAAGCAATAACGCGCTGATAGTCGCGTAACTGAGACTGAAACTCGGCTTTTTTCTCGGCCTCTGAAAACGGCAGGCCCTCCAAAGAGTCGTCTCCTAGCTGATAGGTATCATCATGCCCGCAAAGGCCAATCACCCTCATGGCTTTCACGGGATCGTTTTTCGTATACTGAAGAGCTAGCTTCCAAACCCAACCTCTCTCCTCATTAGCGACGTGATCTTGAATTGTTGGACGCCTTTTTTCAGGCGCGCGCAAATCTCGCTGGCTGATTTCTGAATAAAATCCTTGTGCTGAACGCAGGAGTTCTGGGTCCGATTTAAAATTCTGGACCAGGTAACTCGCTAGACCAAAATTGCCATCACCCACTCTCAGGTGGCCATAACTCTTGGGCTGAAGGACCTGCTCGTAGTCTTGTATCAGTTTGCTCAAATAACCACCGACAGGCCCAGGTAGAGATTTCAGTTTTGTCGCAAGCCGAGAAGCGATCTCCATCGGAGACTGATGCGTTGGGGTGATAGAACAAGACTCTTCTGAATAATCGATACTGCTTTCTTCTTCTGAATCTTCAGACCAACCACAGCTGGGTTCAGGACTGAGTAGATTCTGTTTTGACGGAAATTCTAGTAGATGTTTAATCGCAGCTTGGGCCTCACGCACTCGAAGGCTGGCACTCTCACCAGCAAACGTGTTCCTGGGCCCTACCAAACCCAAGACGGACAAACCGAGCCCAAGGAAAAATTTGAACTCTTTAGGGATCAGAAAGTACGGTTGCTCCAAAAATCCCCCGTTTCAGGTAGTCTTTACGAATGACGTAATTGTCTTGTTCGTCACAGAAAAATGGCACATTCACTCTTCGAGCCCTTTCAGTGATGACGGCCTCCATGCAGGCTTTTTTTAGCGATTCGTAACGGCTCTCGGTAGACCAACCCTTTTTATCAAATCCCTCGGTGATCTGATCGCATCGAGCCTTTTGGTCTTCAAGATCACTCAGACTTTTCACAAAAGCCTCTGAGGCAGCTTGATTTGAAAACGCTCTGTCAAAATCGGCTCGATCTGTTTTACACATGCGGCTTCCCCAGGAATTTCGGAGAATGTAATACTCTTCGCCACAGACCTTCATGTCACCCAGGATCACTGATGCGTGCCGATCCTCATTAAACTGAGCGGGTCTGTAACCCTCTCTAGAATCGGTATCTAAGATCGAATGATGGTACGAAATACCAACGACTTCTCCCTTCGATAACCCGCTTTCGATGAGGGTGACGACTTTTTCATTATTTTTTTCCAGCGGCCACACCAAATTATTTACATGTTCAGTCTGAATCTTTGGACGAGGGGGCAGTTTCTTTTCCTTGCACGCTGACTTGAGCAGCTCTTGAAATGGACTATTGAAATCCTGTGGATCTTCACTCTTTATTTTAGCAAGGATGGCTTTCAGATCCTGAGTTTCCACACTGGGAAGATA